>JAUHZW010000148.1 GCA_030425745.1 Actinomycetes bacterium | reverse complement strand
CTCGAACACCACCGAGTTCCAGGCCCGGCGCCTGAAGATCCGCATGCGCGACGAGAACGGCACGCGCCCGCTCGCAACGCTCAACGGCACTCTCTGCGCGATGCCGCGCGTCATCGTCGCCCTGCTGGAGAACCACCAGCAGGCCGACGGCAGTGTTGTCATCCCAACGGCCTTGCGGCCGTTCCTCGGAGGTCAGGAGAAGTTCACGCCGGCGTCCTAGCCTGAGCGAGACATGACGATGATGACTGAACTGCCTGACCTCTCCGCCCTGCGTGACTTCCGCCCGGAACTCATCGCCCTCGATCTCGACGACACCCTCCTCGCCCACTCCGGGATGGTGCCGCACGAGACGGTCGAGGCCATCGCCCGCGTGAAGGACCTCGGCGTCGAGGTCGTCGCCTCGACGGGTCGCTCCTTCGGCACGACGGCGCCCGTGTGCGCGGCGGCCGGGATCACCTCCTGGGCCGTGTGCAGCAACGGCGCGATGCTCGCCTCGTTGGACCCCGAGGAGATCGTCGAGACCCTCGCCTTTGACCCGGCCGACCTGCTGCGCGCCATCCGCGAGCACGTCCCCGAAGGCCTGTACGCGGTCGAGGACACCGATGGTGTGTTCCGGACCAACAAGATGTTCACGCACAGTGCGCTGACCGAGGGCATCCGTGAGGTGCCGTTCGAGGAGTTGCTCGCCCAGCCGGTGATCCGGGTCGTCGTCCGCAGTGACGCGCACATGGACGAGGGTCTGGGACACCTCGCCGAGGAGCTCGGCCTGCACTCGGTGGTGTTCGGGGTGCATGACGTCGCCTGGATCGACATCGGCCCTCAGGGCGTCTCGAAGGCCACCATGCTGCAGCGGCTGTGCGATCGGCTCGGCATCGACCCGTCGCGCACCATGGCGATCGGCGACTCGATGAACGATGCCGCGATGCTCGAGTGGGCCGGCATGGGTGTGCTCATGGGCCACGCGGTTCCGGAGATGCACGTCCACGCCGACGTTCTCACCACGTCGGAGCCGGGCTACGGCGTGGCCGACGCCCTCAACGCCCTACAGTTCTGAGGTTCAGCAGCAGTGGCGCACGGCTGCCTGGGTGGCCAGGTGCGCGTGCTCGGTCGGATCGATGGCCTCCACCTGGGTGAGGAACGCGTCAAGGTCGATCTTGTGCCCTCCCTGCCACGTCCCCTGGACGCTGACCTGATCGGTCAGGTGATCTGAATCAACGGCATAGGGGTCGGCTGAGAGTTCGACGAAGTCCGCGAGCTTGCCGACGGCGATGGACCCCAAGTCGTGGTCTCGACCGATCTGGAACGCGGCCTCGACGGTGTGGGCACGGAAGGCGTCCTCCATGCCGACAGCCTGCTCTGCGCCGTGAACCTTTCCCGATGACGAGCGCCGCGTGACCATGGCCTGCACGTTCAGCAGCGGGATCGGCGGGCTCACCATGCCGTCGTTGTGGAAGGTGACGTGGCCACCGGTCTTCATCGCATCACCGGCACGCACCCACTGGCTGCCGATGTCTTCGGGGAACATGGTCCCATCGAGCAGATCGCCCCAGTAGATGAACTGTGCCGGCAGCAACGACATCGTCACTCCGAGCGACGCGGCTCGCTGGAACTGATCGCCGCGGCATGCGCCGAGGTGCTCCACCCGCCAGCGGTGGTCCGTCCCGAGCAGGTTGTTGATCGTGAGCGCGTGCTCGTAGGCATCCAAGACGATGTCCAGACCCACATCCCCGTTGACGTGGAAGGCGAACTGCCATCCCTCGGGGGCGTACTGCGCGAGGACGGCATCGAGTTCGGCCCGCGAGTAGTTCATCATTGCCTCGCCGCCGGGACCGAGCGGGATCTGAGCGGCTCGCACGGTCGGGGTATCGAGGTACGGAAAAGACGCGGCGATGGTGCCGACCCACGGTGAGCCGTCCGCCCACAGCTTGATGCCCTGCTTCCACAACCGTGCTTCCGGGACGGGGAAGGTCTCCTTGTCACCGCAGCTTGCTTCGATCGACATGTGGTAGAGCGCGACACGCAGTGGGCATCCGGCCGTGGACGCGAGAGCGACGTAACCCTTCGCGAGATTCGACTCGTAGGTGTGCTCCGTGGTCGTGGTGATGCCGTTCTTCGCCATCAGCGCGTACCAGCGGGCTCCAGACAGCAGCGGATGCGGCACTGCGGAGCCGAGGACGCCACCGACGGCTTGGAGGATCGCCTTGGTCTCGTAAGCGCGCCCGTTGGACGTGCCGTCGTCATTGCGGCCGAACCGCGCACCCGTCGGATCGGCTGGTGGCTTGCTGTCCGGCCAGCCGTTGTCCTTGATGACGACGGAGTTGAAGTAGACCTCGTGACCTGAGTTGTCCAGGACCATCGCCGGACGCGTGGCGAAGAACGCGTCGAGATCGGTGTTGGTCAGTTCGGGAGCACCCTGGAGGAGGCGATCAAGCCCGTTGAAGATGACCGGCTGTCCAGCCGGCAGCGCGGCATCGAGCTCCTTCCACTTCGCCTGGACGTCGGCGTACGTCGGAAATCCCATGTACGGGGAGATCCAGTACGACGGCTCCTGGGTGACCATGCCGGCGAGCATCGGGTGGCTGTGCGGATCGATGAACCCCGGCATGAGCACGGTCGAGCCCAGATCGGTGACCGCAACACCGGGAGCGGCCGCCTGGACATCGGCGAGCGATCCCACGGCCACGATGGAGCCGGTCTCCGTATCGACGGCAACCGCCTCAGCACGAGGGGCAGACGGTTCCATCGTGATGATGCTGGCGGCCTTGAGGATCAGGTCTGCAGCCATGGATGCTCTCCGTTCGTGGGCGAGACACCATCGTGCCTCGTCATGAGGTGGTGCGGCAGGAATCCGCCAATCGCGTGAACCCCTCGTCGAGGCTCACCGTCGGCGCCCAGTCGAGCAGCGCCCGCACCTCCCGCTGATCGAACCAGTGTGCGGTGGCGAGCTGCTCGGCCAGGAATTCGGTGATCGGTGGCTCGCCAGCGGAGCCTGACAGACGCCAGGCTCGCTCGGCTGCCTGCCCTGCCCGCCGGGCCACCGCGAAGGGCACCGACCGGGTCGGCACCGGCGCTCCGCCTGCGACGGCCATGCGCGACATCAGCTCGCGCACCGTGCGCGGCTCACCGTTGGTGACGACGAGCGCGCGGTGGTCGAGCTCCGGCAGGTGGCATCGCTCGACGCCCTGCGCGATCGCCGTCGCAGCGTTGTCGACGTAGAGCGTGTCGATCAGGGCCGTGCCGCCGTCGATGAGGAAGAGCCGCCCGGCTCGTGCACGGTCGATGATGCGTCCAGCGAGCTGGGTGTCGCCCGGACCCCACACCAGATGCGGGCGCAGCGCGAGCACCGCCACGTCGGCAGGGGTCGTGAGCACGAGTCGCTCGGCCATGGCCTTGCTGGTCGAGTAGTTCCCGTGCGTGCGTGTGGGATCGGCCTCGCCGGCGTCGGCGCCCACCAGCGGTTCGCCGTAGTGGGCGACGGACGGTGAGCTGATGAAGACGAAACGCGAGACACCCGCAGCCACCGCGGCATCGAGGACCACGCGGGTGCCGTCGACGTTGACCCGCTCGAACGCGGCCCACTTCCCGAACATGTCGACGACAGCCGCGGAGTGCACCACGGCCTCCTGCCCCGCCATCGCTGCTGCGATGGCATCAGGGTCAGTGACATCGCCGAGGACCTGACGCACCGCATCGGGATGCGGCGCCGCATGTCGCTGGAAGGACGTGACCTCGTGCCCGCGGCGCGCGAGCTCGCGCACCGTCGCCTCACCGATGAGGCCACGACCGCCGGTGACGAGGACGCGCATGGTCAGCCGTGCCCACGCAGGAGTCGGTCGGCCTCGGCCGCGAGGGCTGCGCGGTCGACCTTGGAGCGGTGGCGGATGTCGACGGGCAGATCCCTGCGCACGAACACGGCTGCGACGGGCACACCTGCGACGGCGCGCACCGCGTCGAGGACGTCCAGGGGCGCGAGCCCTGCCGGGAGCACATCGGACGTGAGGATGACGACCACCTGCTGGTCGCCCACCGGACCCACCCCGACGGCCGCGGCCTGCCGGACCACCGGGAGCCCCTGCACCGCCTCCTCGATGCCGACCGGCCCGATCGGTCCGCTGACTGTGGTGATGACATGCGCGAGCCGTCCCTCGATCCAGAGGCGCCCGTGCGCGTCGAGATGGCCGAGATCGCCGGTGCGATGGAAGCCAGGTGTGCGGCTGGCACGTCGCTCGGTGGCCCACCGGCGGTCGTAGTGGCTCTTGCCGTGCGAGGAGGAGACGAGCACCTCGCCGAGCACGCTCGCCTCTGCGGTCGGCTCGCCCACCGCCTGCCCGTCGTCATCGACGGCGCTGATGCGCACCTCGACACCCGGCAACGGAGTGCCGACCAGCACGCCGTCACCGCGCCCGGCCGCGAGGATCTCCTCGGCGTCGGTCTCCGCGACGGGCAGCACCTCGGTCATGCCGTAGGGCGTGCGCACGGAAGCCTTGGGCAGCAACGACATCAGGTTGGTGAGGATCTCGCGGGAGATCGGCGCACCGGCACCGAGCGCGAGCCGGATGGACGACAGCGCTGCCCGATCCTTGGATGTCAGGGAGTCGACACTCGACAGCACACCGCGCAGCGCCGCGGGCGAGGCCCACAGCACCGTGCCGGGCAGCTCACCGGCGGCCTCCGCGAGCGCCTGCGCGGTGAGCGAGCCGGGGTTGCTGAGGTCCATGCGCGGCAGGATCGACGGCAGCCCGAGCGTCGGGCCGAGCAGCATCCACGGGGGGAACGCGGCGATGAGGCCGTCAGCGGAGTCAAGCCCGTAGTGGTCGCGCAGCAGATCGCGGGTGCGGGCGATGCGGTCGTACGTGTAGACCACGCCCTTGGCCGGTCCGGTCGCGCCCGATGTGAAGGCTACGAGTGCCTCGCCCTGCGGATCCGGGGCAGGGGCGCCGCGCCATGCGCTGCAGTCCTGAGCCTTCGCGCGCTTCTTCAGGTCTGACCACGCGATCACTCGGGCATGGACGCGCCCGAGCCTCAGCGGCACCCGGCCGTGCGGGATGGTCACCGCGAAGTCCGGATCCGCCGATCGCAGGGCACGGGCCATACCGCGCACTCCGAGCGTGTGGTCGACCACGACGATGCTCGCGCCGAGACTCCACAGCGCGTAGGCCAAGGCGACGAGTTCGGCACTCGGACGTACAAGCACCGCGACGCGGTCGCCGGCGCTCACCCCTTCGGCCCGCAGGGCAGACGAGAGCTGGCACACCGCGCGGTCGAGTTGCCGCCAGGAGACGCGTCGCCAGTCAGCGCCGTCGGGCTCGACGATCGCGGTGCCGGTCGGGATGTCGTTGTCCCGCAGGGAAAACGGCCCGAGCAGGGAC
>JAUHZW010000147.1 GCA_030425745.1 Actinomycetes bacterium | reverse complement strand
GTGACGGGCTCACCGACGAGGCTGCTCACCTCACGTGGGACGAGATCAGGGACCTCTCGCGACGGGACCACAAGATCATGGCGCAGATCTGAGAGGACATGACCTCCGGAGGGACGTGAGTCAGGGGCGCAGGTCTCTGACGAACTCCTCCGCTGCTTCCAACTCCGGCGCGAGGAAGCGATCCGATCCCGGGCCGGAGACGGTGGCCCGCAGGTCGGTGATGACCTGAGCGGTCGCGGGTGATGGCTCAAGCGGGGCTCGCAGCTCGATCGCTCGCGCAGCCGTGACGAGTTCGATCGCGAGGATGCGGCGCAGGTTGTCGACGAGGTGGCGCAGCTTGCGCGCGGCATGCCACCCCATGGACACGTGGTCCTCCTGCATGGCCGACGACGGGATCGAATCGACGCTGGCCGGTGCAGCGAGGCGCTTGTTCTCGCTGACCAACCCCGCCTGCGTGTACTGGGCGATCATCAGGCCGGAGTCCACGCCCGGATCATCGGCCAGAAAGGGCGGCAGGCCGTGGTTGCGGGCCTTGTCGAGCATGCGGTCGGTGCGGCGCTCGGCCATCGAGCCGACGTCGGCCGCGGGGATGGCGAGGAAGTCCAGAACGTAGGCCACGGGCGCTCCGTGGAAGTTGCCGTTGCTGCTGACTGTGCCGTCGTCCAGGACGACCGGGTTGTCGATCGCCGCGGCGAGTTCACGTTCGGCGACGGAATGCGCGTAGGAGATGGTGTCGCGCAGGCCACCGGTGACCTGCGGGGCGCAGCGCAGGGAATAGGCGTCCTGCACGCGCGAGTCACCCTCCTTGTGCGAGGCGACGATGCCGGAACCGGCCAGTGCCCGGAACATGTTCGCGGCGCTGACGCTCTGGCCCGGATGCGGGCGAAGGGGCTCGTGCAGTTCGGGTCGGAACGGGCTGTCGGTACCGAGCAGCCCCTCGACGCTCATCGCGGCCGTGAGGTCGGCGACGTCGGCCAGGTGCTCGAGGTCCGCGATCGCGAGGATGAGCATCCCGAGCATTCCGTCGGTGCCGTTGATGAGGGCGAGGCCCTCCTTCTCGTGGAGTTCGACCGGCGTGATTCCCGCGGCTTCGAGGAGGTCCGGCACTGGTCGCTCGAGGCCGCCGGCATCGACGGCTCGTCCCTCACCCATGAGCACGAGGGCGCAGTGCGCGAGCGGAGCAAGGTCGCCGCTGCAGCCCAGTGACCCGAACTCATGCACCACGGGTGTGATGTGTGCGTTGAGCAGGGCGGCCATCGTCTCCGCGACGATCGGACGCGCGCCCGTGTGACCGCTGCACAAGGTCTTCAGGCGTAGCAGCATGAGCGCGCGCACGACCTCGGCCTCGACGGTCGGCCCGATGCCCGCCGCATGTGACCGCACGAGGGATCGCTGGAGTTGGACCCGCTGCTCCATCGGGATGTGGGTGTTGGCCAGGGCGCCGAAGCCGGTCGACACCCCGTAGGCCGGGGTGTCGGACGCTGCGAGGGCCTCGATCTGCGCGCGACTGCGTGCCATCGCGTCGAGAGCCTCGGTGGTGATCTCGACGCGGGCCCCGTCACGCGCGACGGCGATGACGTCGTCGATCGTTATGCCGCAGGTGGAGATCCGGACGATGTCAGCGCTCATCGGCTGCCCTTCTCACGGGCGCGCCTGCGCGCCACACCTGATGGATGATGTCCACTCCGGGACGGTAGGCCAGGTGGATCGGATCGGGGGCATCGAGGACGACGAGGTCGGCACGTGCCCCGACCTTGATGCTGCCGACGTCGTTGCGGCGCAGGGCCTTGGCGCCGCCGACGGTCGCGGCCGTGAGCGCCTCGGTGGGCGTCATGTGCATGTCGCGGACGGCCACGGCGATGCAGAACGGCAGGCTCGTGGTGAAGCTCGACCCCGGGTTGCAGTCGGTGGCGAGGGCGATCGTGACGCCTGCGTCAATGAGGCGACGGGCGTCGGGATACGGCGAGCGCGTGGAGAACTCAGCGCCCGGCAGCAGGGTCGCCACCGTGCCGGAGTCGGCGAGTGCTGCGATGTCGCCGTCATCCACATGCGTGCAGTGGTCGGCCGACGCCGCTCCCATCTCGACCGCGACCTGCACACCCGGCCCGTGCTGCAGCTGGTTGGCGTGGACCCGGGGCGCGAGGCCTGCACTCATGCCGGCGCGCAGGATCGCGCGGGCCTGGTCGGCATCGAACGCACCGCGGTCGCAGAACACGTCCACCCAGCGGGCGTGCGGGGCGCAGGCATCGAGCATCTCGCCGGTGACGAGGTCGACGTAGCCGGTTGGATCATCGGCGTACTCCGGCGCCACGACATGGGCTCCGAGGTAGGTGGTCTCGGGAGTGAACTCCCGCGCGATGCGCAGGGCGCGCGACTCGTCCTGCGTGGTGAGGCCATAGCCGGACTTGATCTCGAAGGTTGTGCTCCCGCTGTTGATCAGCTCGCGGGTGAGACGGTGGACGTTCTGGCGCAGCTCGTCGTCGCTCGCAGCCCGTGTCGCCGCGACGGTGCTGCGGATGCCGCCGGCGGAGTAGGGCTGGCCGGACATCCGCGCGGCGAACTCGGCTGAGCGCTCGCCTCCGAAGACCAGGTGCGCGTGGCTGTCGACGAACCCGGGGATGACCGCGCGGCCCCCCACATCGACCCGGTCGTCCGCCGCCGGTGCGTCGTTCCCGATACCCACCCACGCGATGCGATCCCCGTCGAGGACGACCGCGGCATCGCGCACGTCATCGATCTCGGACTGCGTCGACAGCAGCCCGATTCCGGTGATGAGCGTGGAGGTCATGGATGGACTGTGCCCTACTGCGCGTCGGCCGTCTCGCGCATCGGCACACGCACCCCGCGCTCGTCGGCGACCTCGAGGGCCTCGTCATACCCGGCATCGCAGTGTCGGATGACGCCCATGCCCGGATCATTGGTGAGCACCCGATTGAGCTTCTCCGCGGCGAGCGGTGTGCCGTCTGCGACGCTCACCTGACCGGCATGGATCGAGCGGCCCATGCCGACGCCGCCGCCGTGGTGCAGGGACACCCACGAGGCGCCGGAGGAGATGTTGAGCATGGCGTTGAGCAGCGGCCAGTCGGCGATGGCATCGGAGCCGTCGATCATCGCCTCGGTCTCTCGGTAGGGCGACGCGACGGAGCCGCAGTCGAGGTGGTCGCGGCCGATGACGATCGGGGCGCTGACCTCGCCGCGGGCGACGAGGTCGTTGAAGGCCTCGCCGGCCCGGTCGCGCTCGCCGTAGCCGAGCCAGCAGATGCGCGCGGGCAGGCCTTGGAAGGCGACCCGCTCCTGCGCCATCGTGATCCAGCGACGCAGGTGGTCGTTCTCCGGGAAGAGATCGAGCACGGCCCGATCGGTGCGGGCGATGTCCTTCGGGTCACCGGAGAGCGCGGCCCACCGGAACGGGCCCTTGCCCTCGCAGAACAGCGGGCGGATGTAGGCGGGGATGAATCCGGGGAACTCGAAGGCGCGGCCGTAGCCGCCCTTGCGCGCCTCGTCGCGGATGGAGTTGCCGTAGTCGAACACCTCGGCGCCGGCGTCCATGAAATCGACCATCGCCTCCACGTGCTTGGCCATCGAGGCCTGGGCGCGGTCGGTGAACTCGTCGGGCTTCTTGTCCGCGTACTCACGTGCATCGGCGAGATCGATGCCCTCGGGGATGTAGTACAGCGGATCGTGTGCGGAGGTCTGGTCGGTGACGATGTCGACCTCGACCCCGCGACGCAGGAGCTCGGGCAGGATCGTCGCCGCATTGCCGACGAGGCCGACCGAGAGTGCCTTGTGCTCGCGCTTGTAGCGCGTGACGCGAACGATGGCGTCGTCCAGGTCGTGCGCGATCTCATCGAGGTAGCGCGTCTCGACGCGGCGCTGCAGTCGCGTGGGATCGATGTCGATGATGAGACACGTACCGTCATTCATGGTGACGGCCAGCGGCTGGGCACCGCCCATGCCACCGGCGCCGGCAGTCACGGTCAGCGTCCCGGAGAGAGTGCCGCCGAACCGCTTCGCCGCCACCGCGGCAAATGTCTCGTAGGTGCCCTGCAGGATGCCCTGCGTGCCGATGTAGATCCACGAGCCGGCCGTCATCTGGCCGTACATCGTCAGGCCGAGGTGCTCGAGACGCCGGAACTCCGGCCAGGTGGCCCAGTCGCCGACAAGGTTGGAGTTGGCGAGCAGCACGCGGGGCGCCCACTCGTGGGTGCGGAAGACGCCGACGGGTCGGCCGGACTGCACGAGCATCGTCTCGTCGTCCTTCAGCGTGGTGAGCGTGCGCACCATGGCGTCGAAGGAGTTCCAGTCGCGCGCGGCCTTGCCGGTGCCGCCGTAGACGACGAGCTCGTCAGGGTGCTCGGCGACCTCGGGATCGAGGTTGTTCATGAGCATGCGCAGGGCGGCCTCCTGCTGCCAGCCCTGGGCGGTGAGGGTGGTGCCGCGGGCAGCACGGACGGGGCGGGGGCCGGAGATCGTCGTCATGGTGCTCATGGAACCGAGTGACCACTCGAACGGGAAGTGACCACTCGCGGATAGTGTCTGGGATACCAGACACTCCGATGAGCGGTGGAACGGCCGGAGGCGACGATGACAGTCCGAATACCCGCGGCCGAGCGCACGCTCTCGATCCTTCAGGCCCTTGCTGCTGCATCGGGGCCGGTGACGGCCGCTGGCCTCGCGCGAGACCTGGGGATCCCCCGCTCATCGGTGTATCAACTGCTTGAGGTCCTCGCGGATCGCGGCTTCGTCACGCACCTGCCCGACGAACAGCGCTGGACCCTCGGCCTGACCGCCTTCGAGGTCGGCTCGGCCTTCCTTCGCCGCGACCCCATCGAGCAGGTGGCCCAGCCGCTGCTGCGGCGGCTCGTCACCACCGCACCTATCCCGGTCGTCGCGCACCTCGGTGTGGTGCAGGGGCACGAGACCGTCTACCTGCTCAAGGAGCAGTCCGAGCAGCTCGTGACCACGGTGACGGAGGTCGGTGTGCGCCTGCCGGCGGCGCTCACGGCCTCCGGGCGCGCGGTGCTGGCCCTGCTGCCGCGTCCGCAGGTGCGCGCCCAGCTGTCGGCCCGCGGCGCCTTCGTCGACCGAACAGGCCGCGGCCCGCAGTCCCTCTCGGCGCTCAATTCCGTACTGGTGCAGGAGAGACGTCAGGGCTACGCGGAGGAGGACGGCTTCATCTCGGACGGATATGCGTCTGTCGCTGCGGTGGTGGTGCACGACGACGAGCCGGTGGCCGCTGTCGGCCTGACGTTCCGCAGCGATGCGGCGGATGCAGCGCAGCGAACACGGCTCGCCAAGGCCGTTCGTCTGTGCGCTGACGACGTGGCCATGCACCTCACCCCGATGCTGCGTCAGCCCCGTGGGGAGAACGACTACGAGATCGTTGACGCGGCCGTCATCGGCACGTTCGGCGCTCCGCAGGTGTGGGGCAACGAGGTCCGACCCGGGCGGCGCGTGGACTTTCGAG
>JAUHZW010000146.1 GCA_030425745.1 Actinomycetes bacterium | reverse complement strand
TACCACTCCGACACGGCCTACTCAGGTGTGTTTGAGGGCGCTGATGTGTTCGTGGACGTGCCGTGGACATCGTCGAAGGACACATGGACCCTGACCGTCACCGGCAGCGACGGAACCAGCGGGAAGAAGACCAAGGCGATCGGTGACAACGATCCATGCACGACCCCCGTCCCTGATCCGACGGCACCACCTTCTCCCGATCCGGTTGATCCACAGCCGATCAGCCCGTCGGTCGATCCCGGAGGGGCGGATACTCCGTCCTCTGCGGGCGAGCCTGAGGAGCAGGCCGTCGAGAACCGTGTCCTCGACTTCTGTGACTCCAAGGATCCCGCAGACCTCCCCGAGGGGATGGCGGACGCTGAGGTGGCCATGACCGTGACCAACAGCGTGAGCACGACAGAGATCCGCGAACCGTGGGCCAACCTGTACTGCGTGGCAAAGGCGAACCGCACTTCGGCGGACGCCATCAAGACCTTGCAGGCTGGCGGTTCCGGTGCATCGGGTTCGTCGAGTGGATCCGACTCCGGTGACGACGTACTGGCCAAGACAGGTGGAACCGCCCTGACGGCGACTGTCGCCGGTGGTGTGATCCTGCTGGGTCTGGCGCTTCTCGTGGCACCGGCACGACGTCGTCGAGGCTAATCCGTCGCGACCACGTGCAGCGATGCGCACCCTGCGTAGTCTTCGGGGGTGCGCATCGCTACGTGGAACATCAACTCCGTCACCGCCCGCCTGGACCGGCTCGTCGACTGGTTGGAGACAGCCCAGCCGGACGTCGTCGCACTTCAGGAGCTGAAGTGCACCACCGACGCCTTTCCCTTGATGCCGATCCAGGCGGCTGGCTATGAGGCGATCGCCCACGGCAACGGTCGCTGGAACGGGGTGGCGATCCTCAGCCGTGTCGGGCTGGAGGACGTCACCCTCGACCTCACCGACCAGCCGCCGTTCGACGATGTCGTCGAGACGCGGGCCATTGGCGCGACGTGTGGGGGTGTGCGGGTGTGGAGCCTGTACGTGCCGAACGGGCGCGAGCCGAGCCACCCGCACTATGCCTACAAGCTCGAGTGGTTCAAGGCGCTCGAGGCCACGGCTCGCGCCGAGATGGCGGCCGATCCAGACCTGCCCTATGCGCTGATCGGCGACTTCAACGTGGCACCGGAGGACTCTGACGTCTGGGATATCTCCCTGTTCGCCGACTCCACGCATGTGACGCCCGCTGAGCGGGCCGCGCTGGCGGACCTGCGCGCGACGGGGCTGGCCGAGGTGATGCCTCGCGCACTGAAGGGCGAGCCCTACACGTTCTGGGACTACCGCAACGGCGCCTTCCACCGCGGCTGGGGCATGCGCATCGACCTCGTCTATGCGAACTCGCCGTTCGTGTCGCGGGTGTCCGACGCCTACGTCGACCGCGAGGCTCGCAAGGGCAAGGGGGCGTCGGACCACGCTCCCGTCGTGGTCGATCTGATGGACTGAGGGTCGACTGAGGACGACGTGCCCGTTGAACAATCTGGTTTGTTCAACTAGTCTTTTCACATGAGCATAACCGTGGGCCTGTTCGAGGCCAAGACCCACCTGTCCGAGTTGGTCAACCAGGTGAGCGCGGGGGGTGAGGATGTCGTCATCACCCGGCGCGGCAAGGCCGTCGCTCGCATCGTTCCCTTCGACACCGGCGCCGAAGTCGACGCCGCCTTGAGCAGGCTGCTCGCCGCACGACAGGAGTCGACGCCCGGAGAAGGATCACTGCGCGATCTCATCGAGGAGGGTCGTCGGTGGTGACGTGCGTGCTCGACACGTCGATGACCCTCAGTTTCGTGCTGGCCGCCGAGTTCACCCCCGAATCGGAGCAGGTGCTCAACGAGGTCGCACGTCACGGTGCGCTTGTGCCGACACTGTGGGACTACGAGGTGATCAATGCCCTGCGCAGTGCGGAGCGACGAGGACGCCTGACAGAACGGGCGACCACCAACGCACTTCATGGTCTGCAGGGCCTGCCGATCGAAAGGGACTCCCGACCACTGGATGCTCAACACGTTCTGTCCCTGTGTCGCCAACACGCGATCAGCGCCTACGACGCGTCCTACATCCGCCTGGCCCTCGACCAGGACCTGCCCCTTGCCTCCCTGGATGAGCGGATGCGTCGCGCCGCCACCGATATCGGGCTTGATCTGCTGCCGTAGTCACAACGGGACTGACGCCTATGCGATCGTCACGTTCTGCCGCTCCGTGTCCTGAACCGAACTATCACCGCCTCATCTGCGTCAGTCGTGGCTGCTTCAAGGGCGTCCTGAGCAGCCACAACTGACGCAGGTAGGTGGCGATTGGGGTCACTGGTTGGAGCCTCAGTAGCTCCGGGGAGAGGTGTCCGTAGGCTGACCGGGTGACGATCACCGTCCGCGCCATCACGGCCGACCAGCACCGCGCATGGATCGCTTCGCGCTCCTCTGTGTCGTTCCTGCAGCTCCCCGAGTGGGGCGAGGTCAAGGCGGGCTGGCGGCATGAGTCCCTCGGGTGGTTCCTCGGCTCCAGGCTCGTCGGGGCCGGCCTCGTCCTCTACCGACCGGTGCCTCGCCTGCCCCAGCGCTCACTGGCCTACCTGCCCGAGGGTCCGGACATTGACTGGCTCGGCACCGAGCACCCCTCAGCATCGCTGTCCGAATGGCTAGGAGGGTTGGCCGATCACTGCCGGGCCCGAGGCGCCTTCCAGATCAAGATGGGCCCGCCTGTGGCGGTGCGCCGCTGGGAGGCCGCGACGATCAAGGCTGCCCTAGCGGCCCGCTCCGACGATCCGTCGGCACCCGATCGGCTCTCGGCCGTCACCCCGGACTGGACGTCCGATGCCGCACTGACGCTGGTATCGCGACTGTCAGCAGCGGGATGGACGCAGGAGGCCGCTGGCGGTGCCGGGTTCGGTGACGTGCAGCCGCGGTACGTCTTCCAGGTTCCGCTCGCGGATCGCACATTGGACGACGTCTTCGCGGGCTTCAACCAGCTGTGGCGGCGCAACATCCGCAAGTCCGAGAAGGCCGGCGTCGTCGTCACCGAGGGCACCCGTGAGGACCTCGCGGCCTTCCACCCCGTCTACGTCGAGACCGCGGCGCGCGATCACTTCACCCCACGCGGGCTCGCCTACTTCGAGCGCATGTGGGACGCCCTGAACTCCCACTCCCAGCATCTGCGCCTCTACCTCGCGCACCATGACGGCCATGTCGCGGCCGCCACGCTCATGGTCGTCGTCGGCGACCACGCCTGGTACTCCTACGGGGCCTCGACCACGGCCGACCGTGACGTGCGTCCCTCCAACGCCCTGCAGTGGCGGATGATCAGCGACGCGCACGCGCTCGGGTGTCGCGTGTACGACCTGCGCGGCATCGCCGACACACTGGATCCGTCGCACCACCTGCAGGGCCTCGTGCAGTTCAAGGTCGGCACCGGTGGGTACGCGCAGGAGTACGCGGGGGAATGGGACCTCACGCTGAGATCGTTGTGGGCCAAGGGTTTCCGGGCCTACCAGTCGAGAAGGGGCTAGCAGATGGCGTTCGTGGTGACCGTTGACGGTCAGCGGTGGCGCGACCACCAGGACGCGGTGGCAGCAGCGGTGCTGCGCGCCGCCAACGCGCCTGTCGTCCCCGTCATCAAGGGCAACGGCTATGGACTCGGCCAGTCCCTCCTCACCGCTGAGGCGGTGCGGCTCGGATCCGATGCCGTCGCCGTCGGCACCGTGTTCGAGGTCGAGGAGGTCGCCCGACAGGGCACCCACGACATCGTCGTCCTCGAGCCCTACGAGCCACGCGACTCCGTCGCCTCCGACGCCTGGTGGGGGATCGGCCAGGCACTGCACGCCGGGCGGGTGATCCGCACCGTAGCCTCGGCTGAGGCGCTGCTGGCCCTGGCCGATGGCACCGGTTCGGTGCGTGTTCTCGTGGAGGCGCAGACCTCCCTGCACAGGTTCGGGATGGACGAGGCCGAACTGCTGGGGGTCCTGGCCGATGCCCGCGTGCGTGAGGCACTCGAGCGGGGCCGCATCCTGATCGAGGGTCTGTCCCTGCACCTGCCGATCACCCAACCGGCCGACGAGGTGGAGCCGCACGGGGTGAACCTGGGGTCACCGAAGACCCGTGAGGTCGTGCGCTGGGCCGGACTGTGGCAGGCGGAGACGGCCGTGTGGTCCGGGCACAACGCCCCGGAGCCCCGTGTGTGGGTCTCCCACCTCGATGACACCGAGCTCGCCGCGGTCACATCCTCCGTGCCCGACGTGGTGGTGCGCCTGCGATCCGGGACGCGGTTGTGGCTGGACCGCTCCTGCCTGCACGCGTCCGGCACCGTATTGGCCGTGCACCCCGTGGCGAACGGCACGCATGTGGGATACCGGCAGCGCACCGGGCCCAAGGACGGCACGCTGGTCGTGGTCTCCGGCGGCACCTCGCATGGCATCGGGCTGTCGGCCCCGACACCGGCCGCAACTGTGCGACAGCGGGTCGTGACCGCGGGCACGGGCGCACTCGATGCCGCTGGTCGGGCGCTCTCCCCGTTCCGGTGGCAGGGCAAGCAGCGCTGGTTCGCCGAGCCGCCGCACCAGCACGTGTCCATGATCTGGCTGCCCGCGGGTGTCGTCGTCCCCGCCGTCGGGGACCGCCTCGACGCAGATGTCCGCTATACGACGTCACGCTTCGATGCCGTGGTCGGGTTGGGCTGACCATGCCCGAGAGCCGGATGGACACGGTGCGCCGATGGTGGTGCATGGTCGTCCGCATGCTCGGCAACGGCTGACGGTCCGGGTACGGGGTGCTGGCACCCCATTTTCGCCCGCGTCCTTGATCGCGGAACCGAAGCCGGCCACAGTCCTACCCACACGACGGAGCCGACATCTGGGGGCACACCATGAAGCGATCCACGCGACTGACCGCCGCGATCAGTTCAGCCGCACTGACCATGGGGTTGCTGCCACTCGTCGCTGCGCCGGCAGCACAGGCCGCGGTAGAAGGCCCGTGTCTCACCAAGTCGAACTCCACGCTGGCGGTCTGCAAGCCGCAGACCAACCCCCTTCCCTCCCCCACCAGCGTGACTGACGGGACCCGTCTCACGGTCGAGTTCCGTGGATTCGCCGATGCGGACGTCAACCGCGGGGGTACGACGGGCACCGAGGCGGGCTTCTTCAGAGTCGCCGGCTTCATCGATCGCGGAACGGCCTGCCGGTACACCCCGCAGATGTCCCATCTGAACACCGGTCGGCCGGTACAGCTTGGCAATGGTCTCGTCGTCAGCGTGGAGGAGTGGAGCACCACGCGCGTCGGTGGAGGCAGTGGCTTGGAGGGAACGAATGTGACGACCTCGCACCAGTTCTCCACTCCAACGCAGGCGGGCAAGACCTTCTGCGCGCTCAGCGGGGTGGCCATCACCGTCCCGAACGGACTCGGGAGCACGATCATCGCTGACTCCCTGGTCTCCGATCCCCTCACCATCGACATCACGACCCGGACACCGGGCGGAAACGTC
>JAUHZW010000145.1 GCA_030425745.1 Actinomycetes bacterium | reverse complement strand
GCCGAATCCCTCACGGATCTGATGGTCTGTGGGGGATTCGTCGTCTCTCGGACAGTCACGGCAGCCGGAGGTTGACCTCCGGGCCGGCGGGGCTCCAGAACAGCCGGCATGGCACCTCCAGCGCGGCGGCGTGATGCTCGTCCAGCAGGGCCGCCGCGCGGCGCAGGTCCGGAGGACGCAGGTAGCCCACCACGTGCCCTTCGACGGCGATCGTGATGTCGGCGATGCGCCTCAGGTTTGGATCGACGATGGGCCTCAGGGTGGCGAAGTCGACACGCGGTTGACCGTCACTCGTGAGAGCCAGTGCCGCGAACGAGGCAGCCAGCCTGGACTGGCCCACCGTGAGGATCGGGTAGTCGTCAGCATCGCTCGAGAGTTCGCCGAGCCGGACCGACTCCACCCGCGGCGGCGTGCGTCGCTTGAAGGGCCACACGAGCTATCGCACCTCAAGGGAGGAGAGGAAGGCCGTCGGGATCTCTGCGAGTCGGCCGGATTCCAGCGAGGGGGACTGCAGCAGCGTCAGAGCGCCGAGGATGGCGACGATCACCGCGAGCGACGTGACCGTCTGCAGCACCTTCAGGCTCGGTCGAGACCCGGTGGGGTAGTACGCCACCAGGATGGCCGTCATGAGGCCGAGGATGTAGACGGTGCCGATGATGGGCCACGGCACCGCATGCTCCGGAATCATGAGCCGCTCGGCATGGCGGTCCTCGAAGGCGACGATCTCCTCCCGCAGGAAGGAGTCATCCTCCAGGTCAGGGGTGAGGGTGACGATCGCCTCAAGCGCGGCATCGCCCGAGTGCAGGTCCAGCGGCTCGGCGGAGGTGCGCTGCGCATACTCCACCAGCGCAGCCCTGAGGGAGTCGCCGGCCGCGGTCTGGGGAGCATTGCGATGGAGCTCTGCGGCCGCGATGAACTGCTGGCGGGCCAAGGACTCCCGCTCGCCCTCGATCTGCCACTCGGACACCCCGGCGAAGGCAGCGAGGAACACGAACGCCGCACCCGCCAGCCGCAGAGCGGCCGTCATCACGTTGTCGTTGCTTCGGTCATCGCCACCGGCGGCGATTGACGAGCGCGTGCCGATCACGCCGATGACGATGCAGGCGGCGATGACGACGAGTGCCACGACGAGGTTGACCACGGGCGTTGATGCTAGCGAGCACTGGAGCAGCCCGCCTGCACTAGCGTGGCGGGCGTTCCGATGGCGGCGGGCGAGGAGGATGGGCTGTGTCCACGACGGTGGTGGCGCTGCACGGGTTCACTCGTCGGCCGCAGGACCTGGAGCGGCTCGCGGGTGCCTGCGCCGCCGCGGGTCTGGCCTGTGTGCGCCCGTCGCTGGCGCCCCGGTGGATGCCCGCGCTCTATATGAACCGCTCCCACCTGCGTGGCATCGCCCGTCGTCTGGTCGACGGGGGCATCACCTCGGCCGTCCTCGTCGGTCACTCAGCCGGTGCTGCCGCGGCGTGCTACCTCGCCGAACATCTCGCTCGCATCGGTGTTGAGATCCGCGGAGTCGTCCTCGTCGATGGCGTCGACAGCCCCAATCACCTGATCGCCTCGTCCTTGCCGCACCTGCGGGAGGTGCCGGTGGCAGCCGTCCTCGCGCCTCCATCGCCCTGCAATCGCAGCGGTGCTCTCGAACGCATGCTCGTGGAGAACTCCTGGGTCGGAGTCACCGTGGTGCCCGGTGCCGGTCACGGAGACATCGAGGGAGTCGGGATCCCGATCTACCGGCGTGCGTGCGGCGATGACTCGGACAAGGCCACCGCAGACGAGGTGCTGGCGACGGTCATGGTGCGCGTCGTGACCTTCGCCCGTGACTAGCGACCCTCGCACGACCCCCATCAACGGCGCGCCGTCGCTAGCCTGAGACGAGCGAAAGGGGAGTCGTGGACGCGCAGCATCCGCCCTTGGCCAGGGCCCGGACCCTCGTGCTGGCCGTGGTGTCACTGGTCGTGGTGGGCTATGCCGCGCTCGGGCTGCTCTACACGCCCGGTGGCGAGATCGAGGTCGACAGCAAGGCTCCGCCGTCGGCGGACGTGATGCTGCGGATGGACCTGGTGTCGGTCACGCCCGGCGACTATGAGGCACTCCTGCGTTTCCGCATCCTCGATGTCGACGACGCACTGCTCGCCCCTGACGGACGACTGCTGGCGCCTCTGCGGATCTCGGTATCGGCCAGCGACGGCACCGACGACATCGTGATCCCGGCCTCCGCCGCATTGGCGCCTGCGGAGGACTCCATCGGCATCTCCGGCGCGGAGTCGGCCTACCCGTTCGACACCCACGCCGCGGCCGTGACGATCCGCGCAGCGAGCATCGAGACCGATCCGGACACCGCGGCGCCGACGGCCCGACCCCTGACCGTGAGCCCGCAGCTGACCGGCGGAGCGGCCGGATGGGATGTCGAGGCCGCGATCGCGCCGACTGATGACGGCAGCAGCGCGGTGAGCCTGAGTTTCGAGAGGTCACCCGCCACAAAGCTCTTCGCTCTCCTGCTGGTGGGCATGGCCCTCGTCCTCGGACTGTTCGCCATCACGGTCGGCATCACGACGGCCAGCGGCCGCCAGCCGGTCGACTCGAGCATCCTCGGCTGGGGTGCGTCCTTGGTCTTCGCCCTGCTGGCCGTCCGCTTCTACCTGCCCGGACAGCCCCCGATCGGCAGTGGCATCGATGTGTTCGCCTACGTGTGGATCACCCTGCTGGCCTTCATCGGCCTGGCACTGTCGACGGCGATGTGGCTCCGGCGCCGTTGGGAACTGCCGTCGGGGGCTGCGGGCGCGGCCGTCACATCGGCGTCCACAGAGGACGTCATGGACACCGGCATCGCCGGTGATTCCGGGCCGGCCGGCAGCGGAGACTAGCGCGTGCGTCAGGCGACCTGCACGTCACCGCGGATGACGGTCACGCTGTCGCCGCCGATCCAGATGCCGTCGGCATCCCGGCGGACCTGCACCCTGCCGGCGCGCCCCATGGCCGTGCCCTGCGCGGCTCGATACGCATCTGGTGCCAGTCCTGAACTGATCAGCCACTGGGCGAGCGCGGCGTTGAGGGAACCGGTCACCGGGTCCTCCGTCAGGCCCGTGTTTCCCGGAAAGAAGGCGCGCACCTCGAAGTCGACGTCGGGGTGCGTGCTGGGGGCGACCACGCCCACGTCAAGGCCGGCCAGTATCTGGGGATCCGGGGTGAGGGACAGCACCAGGTCCGCGTCGGTCACGAGAATCCCCATCCAGTTGGGGCCGTTGTCGCACCACTGGTGTCCGAGCACCTGATCAGGCGTGAGTCCGAGTCCGCGGATGAGTCGGCCGACCGTCTCGTCGTCCAACGGGCCAGAGCGCAGCAGTGGGGGAGCCTGGAACGCGAGCGAGGCGCCGTCTCGACGGATGGGCACCAGACCCACCCCGCACTCCTGCACGATGACGTCGCCGCGAGGCACCCCACCCGCAGCCAGCCAGGCATGCGCCGTGCCGAGCGTCGGGTGACCAGCGAAGGGCAGTTCCCTGCCCGGGCAGAAGATCCGGACGCGGTAGTCGGCCGCTGGATCTGTGGGCGGCAGCAGGAAGGTGGCCTCAGACAGGTTGGTCCAGTCGGTGAACGCCTGCATGGTGGCATCGTCGAGCCCAGTGGCGTCGTGGACGACGGCCACGGGATTGCCCAGCGTGGGTCGGTCGGTGAAGACATCCACCTGGGTGAACGGGCGCGGTATCGGCGAAGACATGACGGCGAGGCTAGCCCGTCGGAGGTGCCTCGCCGAGGCTTTCCAGCGAGGCGACCGCACGGGTGTGCGAAGATCCGCGGATGGGGCGCCAGCGCGTGATGTCTGCAGTGGCGGCACTCGTGGGGGTCGTCCTCGTGGGGGTGGTGATCCTGCTCGTCACCCGCCCGACCGGCTCCGGGCATGATGCCCATGGCAACGCCTCCTCGGTTGCGGGTGCGACTGCTGTGTCCGACGACGCGGCCGTGGCAGAGCACGACACCGATCACGGCTCAGACGGCGGTGGTGCTGCGGCCGACGGCACTGCGGTAGACGGCACTGGGGTCGACGAGGCGGATCACTCCCAGGCCCATCCGGAGGTCGCGGTCGCTGCGCCAGGGGCGTACGAGCAGACGAGGGACGCAGTGCTCCTCGTCCTGGACTCCCAGGGTCCGGCCGAGGCCCTGGCCGAACTCGATCGGCTCATCCACGATGATCCCTCCGTCTCAGGGATCTGCCACGCTGTGGCCCACGACCTCGGGCACGCGACTCTCGAACTTGTCGGCGGCGATGCGTCCAAGGCACTGAGCGATCGTGACGACGTCTGCGGTGGTGGCTACACGCACGGGATCATCGAGTACGCGCTCGGGCAGTCCTCGAACGTCAAGCGTGACCTGCTGCGGATCTGTGCCCCGGACCAGGACGGCTCCTGCTTCCATGGAGTGGGGCACGGCCTGATGTTCGCCACAGACATGAACCCGCGGAAGTCCTTGAGACTGTGCGACCTGTCCCCGAACTCGACCCTTGCGCATCGCTGCGCCGAGGGCGTCTACATGCAGCTGTTCAGCGGTGACATCGCCGCCGCGCATGCTGCTGGCGCCGACCTGCCGTCGCTGGAGGACGCCCGCGCGGAGTGCGAGAGCACGCGCGAGACGTATCAGGCGAATTGCTGGTTCTACTCGCCGAACGTGTGGCTCGCGGACCATCCCGATGACTTCCTCGGCGCGATGGACTGGTGCCGTGGGGCGTCGACAGACCTCGGCCGGGCCTTGTGCATCCGCGGGACGGGCAGTCGGGCCGTGAAGTATCACCCCGATGACCTCTCGGTAGCGGAGGCCGTGTGCGCGACCGCCCGCGGGAACCGTGCCGACTGTGTCGGCGGCATGGCCTCGTACTGGTCGGTCCACTGGAAGGGTGAGGTGCCCCGCAGCGACCTGTGCGACCGACTGGAGAAGAAGCGGCTGGCCAAGGTGTGCCGACAGGTGACCTGAGGCGCACCCGTCTGCTAGACATGCCTCAAGTCATCTAGACAAGTGCGAGGATGTGCTGTGACGGAATTCGCGAACCTGCTGTCCCCGATCCAGGTGGGCACCATGGCCCTGCGCAATCGGGTGATGATGCCACCCCACACGGCCCCGCTGGGACCGCTGTGGGGCACGGACGAGCAGGCGGCCCAGAACATCGAGTACATCCGGCGCCGTTGCGAGAACGGTGTCGCCTGGATCGTGAACATCACCGGCCACATCGACAACCTGTTCATCCCGGGATTCACCCCGGTGGGTGTCGGAGCGCGCACCAAGGGGTACTTCCGCCTGCCGGTGTTCCACGAGCGCGTGCAGGCGTACACCGAGGCCATCCACGGGGCGGGCGCGTTCACGACCGTCCAACTCGTCAGCCAGGGCGGCCTGCCGAACGCCCCGTCTGCCACCCTCAGCTCGCCGGTCCTGAACCAGATCCCGCACGTCCTGGATCGTGACGAGATCCGCTGGTACATCGACGAGTTCGCGTGGTCGGCCAAGGCGGCCCAGGATGCCGGGGCCGACGGAGTCGACCTGCACCTGAACCACGATGACCTGCTCGAGTGGTTCGTCTCGCCGCTCGTCAACCACCGTGATGACGAGTACGGCGGCACTCCGGAGAACCGGCTGCGGTTCGTCACCGAGATCATCCGGGAGATCCGCGAGCGCTGCGGTGACGAGTACACCGTCGGAGTGCGATTCAACATGTTCGAGGAG
>JAUHZW010000144.1 GCA_030425745.1 Actinomycetes bacterium | reverse complement strand
GGTGCTCGAAGACCCGACGGACGACATCTTTGAGATAGACGATGCCGACGATGTCGTCTGCATTCTCGCCGATGACCGGGATCCGGGAGAAGCCCGATCGCAAACCCAGGGACAGGGCCTGACGCAGGGTCTTGCCGCGTTCGATGAAGATCATCTCGGTCCGCGGCACCATGACCTCACGGGCGAAGGTGTCGCCGAGTTCGAAGACCGAGTGGATCATCTGCCGCTCATCGTCCTCGATGAGGGACTCGGCGCCGGCGAGATCGACGAGTTCACGCAGATCCGCCTCGCTGGCAAAGGGGCCGTCGCGATACCCCTTGCCAGGTGTCAGGGCATTGCCGAGCAGGATGAGCAGAGTGGCCAGCGGCCCGAGGATGGCGGTCACGAAGACCGTCGTGCGGGCGGCGGCAAGGGACACTCCCAACGCGTGCTGCCGTCCGAGCGTTCGGCCGCCGACTCCCACGATCACGTAGGCGGCGATGACCATCACGACGATGGCCGCGACCAGGGCGAGCCCCACCGACTGACCGCCTCGCAGGGCGAACGCGTCGACGAACACGTAGCCGACGAGGACCGTGGCCGACACCCGTGCCAGCGTCGAGAGGAAGAGCAGCACGTTGACGTGCCGCGGGCGATCCTCGAGGACCTTCAGCAGGTTCTCCGCCCGCCGACTGCCCTCGCGGCGAAGCTCCTCGACCTGACCGCGACTCACGCGGGCGATGGATGTCTCGGCCATCGTGAGCACACCGGAGAGCAGAACGAGGATCAAGGAGAGGACGAGCAGCCAGACGTCGGTCGTCATGATCGGCTCCATGACGCGAGCAGATCGTCCTGGAGGGCGAACATGGCGTCATACTCCTCTTGGGTGGCGTGGTCGTAGCCGATCAGGTGGAGCATGCCATGGGTCACGAGGAAGGCGAGTTCGTCATCCACCGATCGCCCCTTCTCGGCGGCCTGCGCAGCGACGAACTCCGGGCAGAGCACGATGTCTCCGAGGACGCCGGCGACGGGATCCTCGCCAGCCGGTGCACTGCGCAGCTCATCCATCGGGAAGGACAGCACGTCGGTGGGCCCCGGCTCGTCCATCCACTCCACATGCAGATCGGTCATCCGCTCGACGCTGACGAGCGTGATGCACAGCTCGCAGTCCGGATGCAGTCGCAGGGACGCCAACAGGTGGGGCACCAGCGCCGTGAGCGCCTCGAGATCCACGTCGGCCCCACACTCGTCGGTGATCGAGACGTGGGGTCGTGCCGTCGCTGCTGGAGGAGGCTCGCTCACGACCCCTGCTTCGCATCGTGACGTTCGTAGGCATCGACGATCTTCCCGACGAGCTTGTGCCGGACGACGTCGTGAGACGTGAGCCGGCAGAACGCGACGTCGTCGATGTCCTGCAGGATCTCGGTCACCGCGCGCAGGCCGCTGGTGGTGCCGCCCGGCAGGTCGACCTGGGTGATGTCGCCGGTGACGACGATGGTCGACCCGAATCCGAGCCGGGTGAGGAACATCTTCATCTGTTCGGCCGAGGTGTTCTGCGCCTCGTCGAGGATGATGAAGGAATCGTTGAGAGTGCGCCCCCGCATGTAGGCCAGGGGCGCGATCTCGATGGTGCCGCTCGTGATGAGCCGCGGGATCGAGTCCGGATCGATCATGTCGTGCAGCGCGTCGTACAGCGGGCGCAGGTAGGGATCGATCTTCTCCGACAGACTGCCGGGCAGGAAGCCGAGGCGCTCCCCGGCCTCGACCGCCGGGCGGGTCAGGACGATGCGGTTGATCCGCTTGTCCTGCAAGGCCTGAACTGCCTTCGCGACGGCGAGGTAGGTCTTGCCGGTACCGGCCGGGCCGATGCCGAAGACGATCGTGTTCTGGTCGATCGCGTCGACGTAGCGCTTCTGGTTGAGGGTCTTGGCTCGGATCGTGCGCCCGCGGTTGCTGAGGATGTTCGATGTCAGCACCTCGGTGGGCCGCGTGCCCCCGCGCAGGAGGCTGATGCTGCGCTCGACGGATTCGACGCTCAGCGCCTGCCCGGTGCGCAGCACGGCCAGCATCTCGGCGACGAGCGTGTCGATCATGGCGACGTCGTCGGGATCGCCGGTGACGGTGATCTCATTGCCTCGGGCGAGGATGTCGGCGTCGGCGAAGGCCTTCTCGACGAGGCGCAGGTACGCGTCCTCCGGGCCCAGCAGGGACACCATCTGCTGCGAGGCCGGTACGACGATCGTGGTCGCTGCCTGCGGACGGTCTGATGCGGTCTGACTCATGCGGATCCTGAGCTCATCCGGGAGGCCATTGCAGGTCGCGGCCCCCGAGGAGGTGGAAGTGGACATGGTGGACGGACTGCCCTGCACCCTCACCCGTGTTGGTCACGATGCGATAGCCGGAGTCGGCGATGCCCTCGGACTCTGCGATGCTGCCCGCCAGCGCCAGGAGTCCGCCTGCCGCAGCAGGGTCGGCGGCAGCCAGTTCCGTCGCATTCGCGTGATGCGACGTAGGGATGACCAGGATGTGCACCGGAGCCTGCGGGTCGATGTCGCGGAAGGCCACGGCATCATCGTCGCGGTGGACGATGTCCGCGGGGATGTCCCCGGCAACGATGGCGCAGAACAGGCAGTCGCTCATGCCGTCATCCTCCCATCCCGTTCGAATCGGCGCGGGCACCCCAGCGAGATGACCCGGCCAGAAGCGCGGACACCGCAGCGATCCCGGCAGACGAGGTGCGCAGAACGGTCGGGCCGAGCAGGGCGATCTGGGCCCCAGCGGCCTCGAAGGCGGCCAGTTCGGCATCCGTGAGGCCACCCTCCGGACCGACGACGAGGACCACCTCTCCGCGGGTGGGAGTCGGCAGCGCGCCGATCGGCATCGTCGCCGTCTCGTGCAGGATGATGCCCACATCGGCCCACTCCACGAGCGCCACGACCTGCTCCGTGCGATGCAGGGGGGCCACCTCGGGGAACCGTGAGCGACGGGACTGCTTCGCGGCGGCACGGGAGGCATCGAGCCACCGACGGTGGCCCCGCTCAGCGCGATCCCCCTTCCATTGGGCAACACAGTTCTGCGCGGCCCAGGGCACGATGACATCGACTCCGATCTCGGTCAGGAGTTCGACCGCCAGCTCGCCGCGTTCACCCTTGGGAAGCGCCTGGACGACGGTGATGCGCGGCTGCGGATCCGGATCGACGATGACGGCGTTCACCAGCACCGTCGCGGCCTCACGGCCCTGCGTGCCGACCACGGTGCCCATGGCCCGACGTCCGGCACCGTCCACGAGGATGATCGGTTCGCCTTGAGTCATGCGCACGACGCTGACCGCGTGACGCCCTTCCGGGCCATCGAGCACGACCTCGTCACCGGCCTGCACCTCGTCGAGGGCCGGCGCCGGGAGCAGGAAGACGGGAGCGGTCACCGCGCGCTGAACGCGTCCTTGATGCGGGAGAACAGGCCCCCGCCGGAGTGCTCGCCGCCCTGTCCCACCTGGACGGTGCTCTCGGCCCGCAGGTCCGCGAGTTCCTGCAGGAGTCGCTGCTGCTCCGCGTCGAGTGCGGTCGGGGTCTGGACCGACAGATGCACGTGCAGATCCCCGCGTCCGGCGGAGCGAAGACGTGCGGCGCCATGGCCCCGCACGGTCACGGTCTCGCCCGGCTGAGTGCCAGATGAGATCTCGACATCAACAGGACCGTCGAGCGTGTCGAGTGTCACGCTCGTGCCGAGGGCTGCCGCGGTCATGGGCACGGTCACCAGGCAGTGCAGCTCGTCGCCTCGTCGTTCGAACAGCTCGTGCGCCTTGACGATGATCTCGACGAACAGATCACCGGCAGGGCCGCCGTTGGGGCCCACCTCACCCTCGCCGGACAGCTGGATGCGCGTGCCGCTGTCGACCCCGGGAGGGATCTCCACGGTGAGGGTGCGCCGGGTGCGCACTCGGCCATCGCCGGAGCACTCGGTGCACGGGTGCGGGATCGTCGTGCCGAATCCCTGGCACTGAGGGCACGGGCGCGAGGTCATGACCTGCCCGAGGAACGAGCGCTGCACCTGCTGGATCTCGCCCCGCCCCTTGCACATCGCGCAGGTCTCCGTGGACGTTCCGGCCGCCATGCCGGATGCGTCGCACGAGCCGCATGCGACGGCCGTGTCGACAGTCAGCTCTCGCGTGCTGCCGAACACGGCGTCGGCGAGGTCGATCTGGATCCGGATCAGGGCATCCTGCCCACGGCGAGCCCGGGTCCGCGGGCCCCGTGGCGAACCCCCGCCGAAGAAGGCATCCATGATGTCGCCGAAGTCGAAGCCCCCGGCGCCGAATCCGCCGCCGCGAGCAGACGAGAGCGGGTCGCCACCGAGGTCGTACATCTGCCGCTTCTCCGGATCCGAGAGGACCTCGTAGGCGGCGGTGACGGCCTTGAACTTCTCCTGATGCTCCGGATCCGGGTTCACGTCCGGATGAAGCTCACGGGCGAGGCGTCGGTAGGCCTTCTTGATGTCCTCCGGCGATGCGTCGCGAGAGACCCCGAGGAGGGCGTAGTAGTCGGTGCTCACCTGGATCCCTGCTGCTCGTCGAGAATGCGGCTGACATATCGGGCGACCGCGTGCACGGACGCCATCGTTCCCGGATAGTCCATGTGGGTCGGGCCCACGACGCCCAAGGAGGCTACTGCCTGCTCACCGTGGGCGTACCGGGCGGTGATGACGCTGGTGGCCTCCAGCCCCTCGACCGGGTTCTCCCGACCGATGCGCACCATCACGCCGGGCTGGGTGGTCGCCTCACCGAGCAGCCTCATGAGGACGACCTGCTCCTCAAGGGCCTCCAGCACTGGCTGGATCGCCAGTGGGAACGCCTGCCCGTAGCGCGCCAGGTGCGCCGTGCCGCTCATCATGATCCGCTCGTCGGCTCGCTCGGTCAGGGCCTCCAGAAGGTGGCTGACGACGACCCGAACAAGCGGACGGTCCTCGGCCGCGAACGGATCCTCGATGTCCGTCAGGGCCTCGGGGACCTCGGCGAAGGTCTTTCCGGACAGGGCGACGCCGAGTCGGGAGCGCAGGTCACCGACCGTGCCCTCCTCCACCGGCTGCGCGCACTCGACCGTGCGCTGCTCCACGCGGCCGGTGTCGGTGATGATCACCATCATCACCCGCGTGCTGCTCACGGGCACGAGTTCGATGTGCCGGATGGTGCTGCGGGTGAGCGACGGGTACTGCACGAGTGCTGTCTGCTGGGTGATCTGCGCCAGCAGGCGCACCGTGCGCGCCATGACATCGTCGAGGTCGACGGCCTCATCGAGGAAGCGCTGGATGGCCCGTCGCTCGGGCGAGCTCAGGGGCTTGACCTCGCTGAGGCGGTCCACGAAGAGCCGGTAGCCGAGATCGGTCGGCACGCGCCCGGCGCTTGTGTGGGGCTGGGCGATGTAGCCCTCCTCCTCCAGCGCTGCCATGTCGTTGCGGATGGTCGCCGGTGAGACCCCGAGGTTGTGGCGCTCGACGAGCGTCTTGGAGCCGACCGGCTCATGGGTGGCGACATAGTCCTGCACGATGGCACGCAGCACGGCGAGGCGACGCTCCTCCTGCATGCGGTCCCACCCCACTTCGACGATCTGGCACTCAGCGACTGTGAGTGCCAAGTGTACGCCGTGATGGACGATCCCTCATCACACGTGCGGGGAGTGACCACTCGGACGGGGAGTGACCACTCGCGGAGGCGGGGCTAGGGCAGCCAGGTGACTCGTCCGCTGGCCAGGCCGTAGAGGCCGGAGACGATCCCCACGGTGCC
>JAUHZW010000143.1 GCA_030425745.1 Actinomycetes bacterium | reverse complement strand
CTGGCGATGAACCCCGACAAGCTCAAGCCGGGGGAGCGCAGCGCATCGACCTCCAACCGGAACTTCGAGGGACGTCAGGGCCCGGGCGGTCGGACGCACCTCGTCTCGCCCGCGGTCGCGGCGGCCACCGCGATCACCGGTCACCTGTCCGCTCCCGCCGACCTGTCGCCCGCGGCGACGGCCTGACCTCGACAAGGAGACGATCATGGAGAAGTTCATCGTCCACACCGGCACCGCCGTCCCGCTGCGCCGCAGCAACGTCGACACCGACCAGATCATCCCGGCGGAGTACCTCAAGCGGATCACCCGCCACGGTTTCGAGGACGGGCTGTTCTCGGCCTGGCGCCGCGATCCGGAGTTCGTGCTCAACCAGCCCCACTACGAGGGGGCGACCATCCTGGTCGCCGGACCGGACTTCGGCACGGGATCCAGCCGAGAGCATGCGGTGTGGGCCCTGCAGGACTACGGGTTCGCCGTGGTGCTGTCCTCGCGGTTCGCCGACATCTTCCGGGGCAACTCGGGCAAGGGCGGCCTGCTCACGGCACAGGTCGACCAGGCCGTCATCGAGGCGCTCTGGGCGGCTGTCGAGGCCGACCCCGACCTCGAGGTGACGGTCGACCTGGAGAATCGTCAGGTCCGTGCAGGTGACATCGTCGCCGACTTCGACGTCGACGAGTACGTGCGCTGGCGCCTGATGGAAGGTCTGGACGACATCGGGATCACATTGCAGTACGCCGATCAGATCGCGGAGTTCGAGGCCGCTCGGCCCCGTTGGAAGCCCACCACCACACCCGTGACCTAGGTCACCCCGCAGCGTCCATCGGCGTCCCTGCTGGCGTCCCTGTTCTCGTTGGGGTGCAACGGAATCCTCGGCGTGGCGCGTTCGCTTCACGGGTCCCTGCGGCCTACCCTTGGCGTGACCGGCCGAACGGCGCCGGCCTGACACCCTCCGGAGGGGTACCTGTGAACAAGGCAGAACTGATTGACGCTGTGTCGACCCGACTCGGCCACAGCAAGCGCGACGTGACCGACATCGTCGACGCGTTCATCGATGAGACCAAGAAGGCTGTCGTCCGTGGCGAGAAGGTCGCGGTCAGCGGCTTCGGCGTCTTCGAGAGCCAGGCCCGCAAGGCCCGCCTCGGGCGCAACCCGCGCACGGGCGAGACCGTGAAGATCAAGGCCACCAAGCTTCCGAAGTTCCGTCCCGGCACGGAGTTCAAGGCTGTGGTGTCCGGCGCGAAGAAGATCGTCGCCAAGGCTCCGGCCAAGAAGGCCGCGCCCGCGAAGAAGGCTGCTGCCAAGAAGGCTCCGGCCAAGAAGGCCGCGCCCGCGAAGAAGGCTGCTGCCAAGAAGGCTCCGGCCAAGAAGGCCGCTGCAAAGAAGGCTCCCGCGCGCAAGCGTTGAGGTCGTGTCGAAAGGCCCCTGCCCGGTCGGGCAGGGGCCTTTCGCATGTCCGGAACCCGATCCGGAAGGCCGCGTCAGTCGTCGAGGAGCGCAGCGGTGGCGGGCCCCACTCCGGCTGCGAAGGCGGCATTGAGCGCGACATCGGTGTCGACATCCAGCCGCGCCGCCCGCAGGGCCTCAGCCGCGTCAGGGTGTGCGTCCACGAGGTTGACGGCTCCCGCACGAGCGTGCGCCTGACACGAGTCGACACCGAAGTGCGAGGGGAGCCCGGCCCCGCGAGGCGACATCCACATGCTCGTCCCGGTGCCGTCGAGGTCCGGAAGGAAGGACGTGGCGTGCGTCGCGCCGAGCCCCAGCGCCACGTCCACGGCCTCGGCAGTGAGGCAGGGCAGATCCGACACGCAGACCGCCACCCCGGTCCCGGGGGCGCGTCGGGTGGCCGCGTGGGCGGCGGCGGCGTTGATGCCCGAGTGCCCGCGGTCATCGACGGTGACGGCGCCCGCGGCGCGGGCCACCTCCTCGACGGCCGCATCATGGGTGGCGACGAGGACCTGAGCGACCCGCTGGGCGGCGCCCAGCGCCGCGAGCATGTCCTGCAGGAATGCCCGTGCGAGTGCGCCGGTCTCGGTCCCGTCCCGTCGAAGTCGGGATTTCGCGGAATCGAAGCCCTTGACCGGGACGACCACGGTCCAGTGATCGACCACATCCGAGTGCTCGATCGCATCCGAGTGCTCGACCACATCCGAGTGCTCGAACACGTCATCGTCCCGGGTCATCGGACCATCCAACACCGCCGCCGTGGCGGCACCACGCGTTAGGGTCGGATGCGATGCGTCGGGAGGTGTCCGATGCCGTAGGACGCACACGAGCGAAGGGGCATGCGGGCATGCGGGTCAGTCGATCCACGCGAATCGGGTTCGCCTATCGCGTCGCCGTGATCCTGCTGTGGCCCTTCCTGCGCACGGCCGTCCGCTGGGACGTCCGCGGCACCAAGGAACTCACCGAAGACGATGGCGGCATCATCGTCGCGCCCAATCACCTGTCATGGTTCGACCCGCTCTCGGTGTCCTACGCCCTGTGGACCGCCGACCGCCCCCCGCGCTTCCTGGCCAAGGAACCGCTCTTCCGGGTGCCGGTCATCGGCCGCATCATCCGCGGGGCCGGGCAGATCCCCGTCTACCGGGAGACGAAGGACGCGGCGAATGCGATCCGCGACGCCCTCGCGGCGCTCGATCGTGGTGAGTGCGTCGTGGTGTATCCCGAGGGGACGATGACCCGCGACCCCGGCCTGTGGCCGATGTCGGCCAAGACCGGTGCGGTGCGCATGGCCCTGATGAGCGGCAGTCCGCTCTATCCCATGGCCCAGTGGGGGCCACAGGAGATCATGGCGCCCTACGTCAAGGAGTTCCACATCCTGCCGCGCAAGACGATCCACATCCGGGTGGGGGAGCCCGTCGATCTCAGTGACCTCATGGGTCGCCCGGTCGATGCCCAGACGATGCGGATCGCCGGTGAGCGTCTGATGGACGCGATCACCGGGCTGCTCGCCGAGATCCGACAGGAAGACCCGCCGGAGACCCGTATGGTCTTCCGGAGGGATCCGTCGTGACCGCTGCGGTTCCGCCAGCGGTCGCCATGCCGGGAAGGGGTCGTCCATGACGCGGGTAGCGATGATGGGCAGTGGATCGTGGGGCACCGCATTCGGCATGGTCCTCGCCGATGCGGGCAGCGACGTCGTCATCTGGGGCCGCGACGCCGCCGTGGTCCAGGACATCGCGCAGCGGCACCGCAACGAGGCGTACCACCCCGGCCTGGACCTGCCCGACCGACTGACCGCCACCAGTGATCCCGACGAGGCTCTGGACGGGGCATCGATCGTCGTTCTCGCCGTGCCGGCTCAGGCGCTTCGGGAGAACCTCGGCGGCTGGCGCCGGAGCATCGCGGACCGCGCCGTCCTGGTGAGCCTGATGAAGGGCATCGAGATCGGCACCACCAAGCGGATGAGTCAGGTCATCACGGAGGCTGCCGACGTCTCCGAGGACCGCGTGGCAGTCGTCTCGGGGCCCAATCTCGCCCGGGAGATCGTCGAGCGTCAGCCCGCGGCCACCACGGTCGCCTGCATCGATCAGGAGAGCGCCCGCCGGCTGCAGGATGCCTGCACCACCGACTACTTCCGCCCGTACTGGACCACCGATGTCGTGGGGGCCGAGATCGGCGGCTCGGTCAAGAACGTGATCGCGGTCGCCAACGGCATGGCGGCGGGCCTCGGTCTGGGCGAGAACTCCCAGGCCTCCCTCATCACTCGTGGCCTGGCCGAGATGGCACGCCTCGGCGTCGCCCTCGGGGCCGACCCCCTCACCTTCCAGGGGCTCGCCGGCGTCGGCGACCTCGTCGCGACCTGTCAGTCGCCGTTGTCGCGCAACCGGACCTTCGGCTTCAACCTCGGGCAGGGCCTCAGCGTCGAGGAGACCATCGCGGTCACGAAGCAGACCTGCGAGGCCTACAAGAGCTGCCAGCCGATCCTCGCCCTCGGCCAGGAGCACGGCGTCGAGATGCCGATCACCGAACAGGTCGTCGGCGTGCTCCACCACGGCCGCTCACCGAAGTCGATGGCCGCAGCCTTCATGGCTCGGGACACGACATCCGAGGTGAAGATGGGCTCCTGAGAGCCCGCCCTGCAGCGGTGGTCAGCTGAGAGCGTCCAGCGCTGACGAGAGGTCCTGCCAGAGATCCTCGGCGGCCTCGATGCCGAACGACAGGCGGACCAGGCTCTCCGGCACCACGTCACTCTCCAGCGGCCATCGACGGCGCCGCTCCAGCAGCGACTCGACCCCACCGAGGCTCGTGGCATGTATCCACAGCCGGACGGTGCTGCAGAGCTGGTCGGCCGCCTCGGCTCCGCCGTGCAGTTCGATCGACGCGATGGAGCCCCAGCCGGGGTAGCGCACGCGGCTCACCGCGGGGTGGTCGACAAGCCGTCCGGTGAGCAGCCGGGCGTTCTCCTGCGAGCGCTCGATCCGGATGGCGAGCGTGCGCAGGCCACGCAGCGCGAGGTAGCAGTCGAACGCGCTGGGGGCGGCTCCGAGCAGCACCCGACGCCCGCGCACCTGCTCGGCGAGCTCGGGGTCGCGGGCAACCACGGCGCCCATCAGCAGATCCGAGTGCCCGCTGAGGGCCTTGGTGACCGAGTGCAGGACGAGGTCCGCACCCATCGTCAGGGGCTGCTGGAGCACCGGTGTGGCGAACGTGTTGTCGACGACGACCCGGGCGCCGGACGCGTGGGCGGCACCGATGCACGCGGGGAGGTCCGCCTCCTGCAGCAGGGGGTTGGTGGGGGACTCGATCCACAGCAGATCGGCTCCGGAGCAGGCGTCCACCACCGCGTCGGTGTCGTCCACCTCGATGATGCGCAGCGCGATGCGCCCGATCCCGGCCAGCTCCCGGAGCCGGACCGCGACCCCGGTGTAGGCCGATGACGGCGCGACGACGACAGCGCCCGGGGGCAGCAGGTCCAGGATCGCGTTGGCTGCGGCCATACCGGAACTGAAGGTCACCGCGCTGCCCTGCTCGAGAGCGCCGATCGCGTCCTCGAGCGCTTCGGAGGTGGGGGACCACTCGCGTGCGTAGCCGTACGGCCCTCCGGCATGGAACGTCGAGGCAGGCACGATCGGCGGGTTCACGGGCGCGTCCGGTGCGGGTGCGGGGCGTCCGCTCACCACAGCGACGGTCTCGGCGGACCACAGGGGTTGGCTCACCGGGGCAGCGTAGCGACGGAGCACGTACCCACGGAGCATGTGCTGACCGATAGCGTCCTCCCCGTGGAGCGGACCCGGGTCGCCGTCCTCGTGGGCGGACGCAGCAGCGAGCACGAGATCTCCTGCATCAGCGGGCGGTCCATCGTCCGGGCCCTCGACCCCCAGCGCTACGCCGTGCACGTGGTCGGCATCCGACGCGACGGCACCTGGGTCGCCTCACCGGCTCGCGACCTCTCCCTCCTCGATGAGTTCGGCCCACTGCCCCGCGTGTCCGGGCATGCCCGGGCCATTCCTGTCGAGGAGGCCCTGCGAGCCGATGTCGTGATCCCGGTGCTGCACGGCCCCTGGGGTGAGGACGGCACCGTCCAGGGACTGCTGGAGTCCTTCGACATCCCGTTCGTCGGCTCCGGCACGCTGTCGTCGGCGGTGGCCATGGACAAGGGCTTCATGAAGGCGGTGCTGGAGTCCGCGGGTCTGGACGTGGGCCGGTTCGTCGCTGTCTCGGACCGTCGTTGGCAGGACCACCGCGAGGAGGTCCTGGCCGAGGTGGCCGACCTCGGCCTGCCCGTCTTCGTCAAGCCGGCCCGGGCCGGATCGTCGATGGGCATCACCAAGG
>JAUHZW010000142.1 GCA_030425745.1 Actinomycetes bacterium | reverse complement strand
GTCGGCCGACCGTGCGGCAGGGAATCCAGGAGCTGGTGAACAAGGGGCTGCTGGTGCGACGCCGCGGCGTCGGGACGCAGGTGGTCCACTCCCAGGTGCGTCGTCAACTGGGCCTGACGAGTCTGTTCGACGACCTCAGCCGCGGAGATCGGCACCCGGCCACGGAGGTGATCACCTACTCGACCGTCCCCGCATCAGCGGAAGTGGCTGCGGCCCTGCAGATCCCGGAGGGCTCGGACGTGCGCTACCTCGAGCGTGTGCGATTCGAGAGCGGAGAACCCTTGGCCTACATGCGCAACTGGCTTCCGGTCGACGTCCTCGACGCGGATGCCGACCTCGAGTCGACCGGCCTCTACCAGCACCTGCGCACGACGAACTCGCAACCGCGGGTGGCCCGGCAGCGCATCGGTGCCAAGGCTGCAGAGAGTCGCGAGGCACGACTGCTGGCTCAGCGGAAGGGCGCCCCGCTGCTGACGATGGAGCGCACGGCCTTCGATGACAACGGCCGGCCGATCGAGTTCGGAGTCCACGCCTATCGCGCGGACTCGTACTCCTTCGAGACGACCCTGGTGGAGCGCTAGTCGGGGCCTGCAGTTTGCTCCCGAGCAGGCGACGATCCCCCGCGCGGCGTTCAATGGGGACGTGAACCATCGCCGACTACCGGCCTCCCTCGTGGCACTGATGCTCGCGCTGTGTGCGATCGGCGTCGGTGCTCTCGGAGGAGCCGTACCGGCAGCAGCCGCGGACCGTCCGGTCTCCTTCGGTCTGTCGGCTGCGAATGCGGCCCAACTCCAGGAGATCGAGGAGGACCTCGGGGCCGCCCCTGCCATGGTGGGCATCTTCACGGACTTCGTCTCCCCCTTCCCGACGGAGGTCGTTGCTGGGATCCATGCCCGCGGCGCATCCGCGCTTGTCGCACTGGAACCGTGGGATTCACAGATCGGGGAGTCCGAGCCGCAGCCGGACTTCTCCCTCCGCCAGATCACGAATGGCGTCTACGACGAGTTCCTGCTGTCATGGTTCACCGCCGCCGCCTCGGCTCGAGCGGGAGGGCCGGTGCTCGTGCGCTTCGCTCCTGAGATGAACGGTGACTGGCGTCCTTGGGGCATCGGAGTCAACAACAACACGTCGGCGGAGTTCGTCGCAGCCTGGCGGCACGTCCAGCGGCTCGCCGACTCCGTCGGCGCCGATCGACTCCGGTGGGTCTGGAATCCGAGCATCGAGTACGTCGGATCGGCCCCCCTCGAGCCGCTGTATCCGGGCGACGCCTACGTCGATCTCGTCGCCCTCGACGGATACAACTGGGGCACGACGCGTGAATGGTCCACGTGGAAGTCCTTCGCCGAGGTGTTCACCCCGACAGTGGATGTGATCCGAGCCATCGCCCCGTCGAAGCCGTGGGGCGTGGCGGAGACCGCGACAGCCAGCGCAGGCGGGCACAAGGCCACGTGGATCCGACGCGCCTACCCGGCCGCTCAGGATCTGGGTGCTCGCTTCCTTGTGTGGTTCAACTTCGACAAGGAGACCGACTGGCGACTGCAGCAGACACCGGTGACCCTTCGCGCGGCCCGCAGTGTGGTGCGGAACTCCGATCTCGTGCACGTCCTGCCGATTGCCCGCTAGTCACGGGTGACGCGACTAGCCTCGTGTGCTGAGTCCCCTTCAACCCAACCGAGGTGCGGCCATGCGATGTGTGGAGGTTCAGGGAGTCGGGCTCGCCGCAGTGGCCGAGCGTGCGGTCCCGGAGCGGCGGCCGGGCTGGGTCCTGATCGACGTCCTCGCCTGCGGCCTCTGCGGCACTGACCGACACATCCTGCGCGGGGAGTACCCGAGCCGGATGCCGCTCGTGCTCGGCCATGAGTTCGGAGGGCGCGTCCGGGAGGCGGATCCGGGTTCGCGCTGGCACGCGGGCGATCTGGTCTCCGTCGATCCGAACATCTCCTGCGGGGCGTGCTCGCACTGCACTGCCGGACGTGTCGCATTGTGCCCGGAGCGCTACGCGCTGGGTGTCGACATCGACGGCGGACTGAGTGAGGTCGTCGCTGTTCCGGAGTCCCAGCTCTATGCCGCATCGGGTATCAACCCGCTTCATCTGGCCTTCGTCGAACCGCTGGCGTGCTGCCTGCGGGGCATGGACCTCTCGTCACTGCGGGGCGGTGAGTCCGTCGCCGTCATCGGCGGCGGCGTCATGGGCCAGCTCGTCGTCCAGCTGGCGGCGCTGGCGGGCGCTTCGCGCATCACTCTCATCACGCGACAGGAGTCACGTCGAGAACTCGCCGAGACTCTCGGAGCGACTGACACCTGTTCTCCCGACGAGGCTGATCGCGACCTGTCACGCACCTATGACGTCGTGTTCGAGTGCGCGGGTGTGCTGGAGACGGTGGCGCAGTCCCTGCGACTGGCCAGACGGGGCGGCTCGGTGATCCTGCTGGGGATCCCGCCGGAGGGCGCGACTCTCCCGATCAGCCCCTTCGACCTCGTCGTCGATGAACTGCGGGTGCAGGGTTCGGTCCTGAATCCGCTGACCCAGGAGCGGGCCGTGGCGATCGTGCGTGAGGGGTCGTTGGATCTCGATGCGCTGATCAGCCGTCGCCTGACCCTTGATGAGGTCGGGGATGTGTTGGCGAGCCAGCCCGGTGCGGGAGACATCAAATACGTGGTCGAGCCCGCGGCCCGACCACTCGCCCCGTGATGGTCAGAGCTTCAGTCTTCGCTTGCGGGCTCGGCCGATGGAGCGACGCTCCACGAAGGTCGCCGGGAGGTGTCGACGGTCGGTCTTCAGCTCCGGATTCGCCATTCGGTTGAGAAGCAGATCGAATCCGGCTCTGGCCAGCGCATCCACCTCCTGTCGCACACTGGCCAGCTGCACCATCTCCAGGCCGGCCACCGGGGAGTCGTCGTACCCGACGATGCTGACGTCCTCCGGGACCCTGATCCCCGCGGACATGAGTGCACTCATGACTCCGATGCCGATGAGGTCATTGGCAGCGATGATCGCCGTGGGCATCCGGCGTTCGGTGAGCAGTTGCTCCGCTGCGCGGCGGCCGGCCTCCTCGCTGAAGCGGGCCTCGATGATCTCGGGCTCAAGGCCGGCCTCCGCCATGGCCGCACGGAATCCGTCGGAACGCTCTCGCCCTGAGCGTTCCGGCCCCCCTGAGACGTGCAGGATGTCCCGGTGCCCGAGTTCGACGAGTCGGGAGATGACTGGACGCAGGGCCGCGATCTCATCCGTGGTGACGCTGTCGAGGCCGGTGATCGTGGAGGTGCCGCTCACCAGGACGCTCGGCCGATCGGCGACCAGCGGCCGCAGGCGGCGTGACGAGATCTCCGGGCTGAGCAGGATCAGGCCGGCGACCTGATGCGCGAGCAGAGTGGTGATCAGGGCCGGCTCCTGGTCTGTCTCGGCGTAGCCGGGGGCCACCAGCAGCTCGTGTCCCTGCTGGACGGCGATGCGTGCAACCGACTCGTACAGCTCGCCCAAGTGGGGGTTTCGGGCGTCGTAGACGAAGACGCCGAACGTCCGATTCTCCTTGCTGGCCAACGATCGTGCGAGCGCATTGGGTCGGTAGCCGAGCCTCTTCGCGGCGGCGAGCACCCGCTCCCGTGTCTGCGGAGCCACCTTCGGGGAGTCTCGGAAGACCAGCGACACGAGAGCGCGCGAAACACCGGCCTCAGCGGCGACATCGGACTGGGTGGGGCGCACATCGTCTCCGTAACGGTTCGGTAACAGGCCCATCCTTGCAGTTGCGGGCTCGTGTGACCGCGGCCACAGTATGCCGTTAGCGCGCGCTAATCGGTAGAGCGCGCTAATGCGCAGGGTGCGCAAGCGGGCAGGGGGTCCGCAACAAGGGAGGTCTCATGAGGGCTTCGAAGTTCAGCCTCGCCGCGGTTGCCGCGGCGGCACTGCTGCTGGCCGCGTGCTCGAGCGGCTCGTCGGACTCGGCCGATGCCGCAGCCGACTCCGGTGGCGACACCGCCGCCGCTGCGGACAGCGCCAACAGCGACATCAAGGTCTGCCTCTACACCCACGGTGACGGTGGCGGCTTCTGGTCGGTGGCCAAGAAGGGCGCCGAGAAGGCAGCAGCCGATCTCGGTGTGACCCTGGACTACCAGGAGTCCAACAACGACCCGGAGAAGCAGGCCCAGATGATCGAGGCCGGCATCACCGGTGGCTGTGACGAGATCGCGGCCTCGGCTCCGAACCCGGACGCCATCAAGGACGCCCTCGCCAAGGCTGAGGAGGCCGGCATCCCGGTCATCACCATGAACTCCGGTAGCAAGGTCTTCAAGGACCTCGGCGCGTACACCCACGTCGGCCAGGACGAGTTCGTCGCCGGCCAGGGCGCGGGTGAGAAGTTCAAGGAGCTCGGCGCGACCAAGATCGTCTGCCCGATCCAGGAGGCCAACAACATCGGCCTGCAGGAGCGGTGCGACGGCGCCAAGGACACCTTCGGCAACGTCGAGAACCTGCAGCTCTCGGCCGGCCTGGCGGACATCGCCAAGTCGCAGGCGGAGATCCAGGCGTACCTCGAGGCGAACCCGGATGTTGACGGCATCTTCGCCCTCAACGCCGACATCGCCACCGCGGCCGCCATGCCGGCTGCCGACGCCGTCGGTCGCGACATGACCATCGGCACGGTCGACCTCTCCGGTGACGCGGTCAAGGCGATCGCTGCCGGCGACCTCGCCTTCGCCATCGACCAGCAGCAGTACGCCCAGGGCTACATGTCCGTCGTGCTGATGTACCTCGAGGCGCTCAACGGCCACCAGCTCGGTGGCGGTCTGCCGATCAACACCGGCCCCGGCTTCGTCCTCCAGGGGAATGCGGAGAAGGTCCAGGAGCTCGCCTCCAACGGCACCCGCTAGAAGCAGTGTTCGACTTCCCGGTGGCGGGATGCCTCAGGCATCCCGCCACCGGGAATCACTCGTGAAGGGAAGCCATGTCGTCTCCAAGCACCGCGACGGTCGGTGACGAGCGTCTCGTCAAGACCGGTCGCCTGACGCGGATCCTGCGTCGCCCGGAACTCGGCGCCCTCATGGGCGCCATCGTGATCTACGTGATGTTCGCGTCCTTCGATCAGACGGACGGTGGCATCTTCACCACCATCGGCGGCACCGCCCGCTGGACGGACGTCGCCGCCTCGGTGGGCATCGTCGCGGTCCCGGTCGCCCTGCTGATGATCGCCGGCGAATTCGACCTCAGTGCCGGTGTCATGGTCGGAACCTCTGGTCTGTTGGCAGGCCTCCTCATCTCTGAGTACAACCTCCCGGTGTGGCCGGCGATCATCCTCACGCTGCTCTTCGCCGTCGGCATCGGACTGACCAACGGCTGGCTCGTCAGTCTCACCGGCCTACCGTCGTTCATCGTCACCCTCGCGATGTTCTTCTCTCTCCGCGGGCTGAACCTCGGTGTGACCAAGGCGCTCACCGACACCGTGCGCGTCGCCGGCATCGACGAGGGCTCCGGCTACGAGTCCGCCAAGGCAGTGTTCGCCTCGACCTTCTGGGCTCCCAACGACTTCCGCATCTCCGTGGTGTGGTGGCTCGGCATCACCATCGTCGCTACGTGGGTCCTCACCCGCACCAAGTGGGGCAACTGGATCTACGCCTCCGGTGGCGACAAGGTGGCAGCCCGCAACGTGGGTGTGCCGGTCCGTCGCACCAAGATCACCGGCTTCGTCCTCACCTCGACCGCCGCCGCGCTCGTCGGGATCATGTCGCTCATGCGTCTGAAGTCGATGCAGGCCGGTCAGGGGGTCGGTGAGGAGTTCACCTTCAT
>JAUHZW010000141.1 GCA_030425745.1 Actinomycetes bacterium | reverse complement strand
GTGGCCTTCCGGGTCGGCGAGCCCGGTCATCGTCGTCGATGATGTCGTCACGACCGGCAGCACCCTGCTCGAGGCGATCCGGGCGCTGGACGAGGCCGGGATTCCCGTCGCCGGTATCGCCGCCATCGCTCACGCCGAGCATCCATGACGAGCATCCACGACTAGCCGGCTGCCCCCGCTATCCCGGGTAAGTCGGCGCTGAGCCGCGCACCCGCTCAGACCACACCGCAGCATCCAACTCGTAGACCAGGCCGTCGGCCGCCCCGACCAGAGTCCGCAGACCCGGGGCCGCACCGACGTTCACCGGCGCCTCCGGGGAGCCGACGGCGATCACCGTTCCACGGGCCAGATCGATCTCGAACACCTGCAGGCTGCCGGCACTCTCGCTGCCCAACACGGTGAGCGCGTCGGCACCGGACCACGCCACGTCGACCACCTCGGCCAGCCGCGACTCCACCCGAACCGGGGCCTCGACGCGCACCCCGGACGGGCTGAGCGTCGAGCGGTCGACGCGCGCCAGCAGCACCTCCGTCCGCGGACCGCGTCGCACGACGAGCGCTGCCCGGGTGCCGTCCCGTGAGGGAACCGCGGCACGCAGCTCGGCTCGCCCGGTCAGGCCCTCGACGATGATCGGCTTGGAGGTTCCGTCAGGGCTCACGGCGATGAGGCCGTTGTCCGCATCGACCACCCAGACATCGGTCGAGCCGTCGAAGGCGAGGGACACCGCACGGCCCTCCTCTCGGATCTGGATCATCGCCGAGCCGAGGGCGAGCCGGGAGCGCCACACGGCTCCCTCGGTGTCGATGCCGGCGAGTGAGGTCGAGTCGAGGGCCACCGCGATGTCGATGAGCGTGGTGCCCCCCTCGCCCGCGGCACCGGGCACGGGCGCCACCTCGTCGATGCCGAGGCGCACCACGCCTTCGGGACGCGTCACGTAGCCGACTGAACCGGCCGGCATCGCGTTCGGGTCCACCTGCGGCCAGGCGTCCCGTGGCTGCGGATTCGGCACACCCGGGACGACCATCGGCTGGCCGGCTGCCGTGATGCTCACCGCGTCCACCTCGGGCAGCTGCCGCAGGGTCCACACGAGCTGCTGGGAGATCGCCTCCCGCGTCTGATCGTCGACCTCGTTGACTGCCGGGGTGAGGTCCACCTGCGCCACGCCGGCCTCGATGGGCACGGCATCGATGTTCAGCCCGACCGCGGCGGGGAACCCCGTGCGGACAGCGGGCTGGAGCCACTCCGTGGGCCCGGCGATCAGGCGGCGGACGAGTGCGGTCGCAAGACCGGGGCCGATCACCGGGATCATCCGCGGGTCGGGCACGAGCATCTGGAACTCGGGGTTGAAGAAGTAGACGTCGAAGCTGCGGAAGGCACGGTCCACGTCGACCTGTGACAGCAGCAGGCCCTCCGGCACCCGGCTGATGCGCCACTCGCCGGCCACCTCGTCGAGGAAGAAGGTGGTGCGGACCTCACTGCCCGGGGAGGCCACGAGGTAGCGGCCATTGGGCTCGATGCTCCCCGAGTGCGGAGCGGCGAACGACACCGCCGCCCCGAGCGACGTCAGCGCCGGAACCCCCTCGTAGACCGTGACACCGGCGTCGGTGTCCCAGGCTCGACTGGCGGCGGGCGTGAGGTAGGCCCGGGCCACCGCATGATCGTCGTCGAACGACGCCGAGGCATCCAGGAAGCCCTGCACGATCTCCTCGGGAGACATGCCGGGCAGCGGGGCCCGGGCGATCACCCGGATGAACTGGTCCTCCGGATCGACCCCCACCTGATCGCCCTGCTCGATGGGGCCGGTGGTCGGCACCTGAGCCGTGAACGACGACGGCAGCGATGCGCAGGCTGCCACCGTCGCGCTGAGGACGGCGAGCGCGAGCACCCGAGCCACCCGCCCGATCATGACCGACCCTCCGGGCCCTCGATGACGAAGCTCGCCCCCGGCGAGGCGGCCGCAGGATCGCGCACGTCCGCCTGGGGGTCCCGGGCGTCGTCCCGGGCACCCGGGGAGCGCTCCTCGTCCGGAACCACGGGGCTGTACTCCTCCTCCAGCGGCTCGAGGGGCAGCGGCGACTCGGTGAAACCACGTGCACGGTCGAGTGGGAGGGTCAGCCGGAAGCAGGCACCCTTGCCCGGCTCACCCCATGCCTCGAGCCAGCCGCCGTGCAGGCGAGCGTCCTCCAGCGAGATCGCGAGCCCCAGGCCCGTGCCACCGGTGGTGCGGGCCCGCGCCGGATCCGCCCGCCAGAAGCGGTTGAACACCAGACTCGACTCACCCGGGCGCAGGCCGGCGCCGAAGTCCCGGACGGTGACGGCCGCGGCCTCGTCGCTGTGGGCCACCCGCACATCCACGCCGTGCAGGTCGCCGTGCTCGATGGCGTTCTCCAGCAGGTTGCGCACGATGCGGTCGACTCGACGCTGGTCGCACGGAACCGGGCAGGTGCGGTCTGCGGTGATGAGCCGGACATCGAGCCCGGCATGGTCGGCGAGAGGCGCGGCCGCCTCGACCGCCCGACGGACGAGGGTCACGAGGTCGATCGGCTCCTCGTCCAGTACGGCGGCGCCGGCATCGAAGCGCGAGATCTCCAACAGGTCGGCGAGCAGCGCCTCGAACCGGTCGAGCTGGGTCTGCAGCAGCTCGACCGCCCGCTCGGTCGGGGCGTCCAACTCCTCCCGATCGTCATACACGACGTCGGCGGCCATGCGGATCGTGGTGAGCGGCGTTCGGAGCTCGTGCGAGACATCGGACACGAAGCGCTGCTGCACTCGCGAGAGGTCCTCGAGCTGACGGATCTGCCGCGCCAGGCTCTCGGCCATGACGTTGAAGGACGTGGCGAGGCGGGCGAGGTCATCCGTGCCGCGCACCGGCATGCGTTCGGCGAGGTTGCCGTCCGCGAGACGCACCGCGGTGCGCGAGGCCGCACGCACCGGGACCACGACCTGTCGGGTCACCAGCCATGCGACGACCGCCAGCAGGATCATGAGCAGCAGCCCGGTCACGATGACGGACGAGCGCACCAGGTCGAGCGTCCCCTGCTCCTGCGTCAACGGGAACAGGTAATACAGCTCGTAGGGGCCGACCGTCGGGATGATGAGGGGAGCACCGACGATGAGACCCGGGGTGCTGCGCCCGTCGAGGAACTGGATGTCGGTGTACGTCCAGGACTGGCGATCGGACTCGATGATCGCGGCCCTCAGGTCGATCGGCACGGAGGCCTCCGCCACCAGGTTGGTGCCGCGCTCGGGAGCGTCGACCAACGGGTCGGAGGAGAGCAGGAGGACGTCGAACGTCGCCGGTGACCCTGCGCGGGCAGCGAGGGCGGTGACGACGCTGTCCACGATGCGGTCCGCGGCCGGGGTCGATGCACCGGTGTCAGCCGCGTCGAGGATGCGTCGGGCCTCACCCAGACCGGCGGTGGCCTCACCGACCGCGATGCGTTCCTTGGCGTCGAGCAGACCGGTCGTCACGCGCGAGAGAAGGGACAGCCCGAGCACGCCGACGACGAGGAGAGACAGGACGAGGACCGTGAGGGTCACGCGCAGCCACAGGGATCGCTGCCACAGCCGCACGATCGCCCTCGGCACGGCGAGGAGGATCCGCGACACCACATGCAGGAATCCGGACATGGCGATGCAGACAGCCGACTACGCGTTGCCGGCCTTGTAGCCCACTCCTCGCACGGTCAGCACGATCTCCGGCTTCTCCGGGTCGGCCTCGACCTTGGCCCGCAGGCGCTGCACGTGGACGTTGACGAGTCGGGTATCGGCCGAGTGCCGGTAGCCCCAGACCTCCTGCAGCAAGGCCTCGCGGGTGAACACCTGGCCAGGCTTACGCGCGAGGCACACGAGCAGATCGAACTCCAGCGGGGTCAGGGACAGCACCTCGTCCCGCCTGCGGACCACGTGCCCCGTGACGTCGATGTCGAGGCCACCGACGTGCAGCATCTGACTCGTCGGCTCATCGTTGCGACGGATGCGCGCGCGGATCCGGGCCACGAGCTCCTTGGGCTTGAAGGGCTTGACGATGTAGTCGTCGGCGCCGGACTCCAGGCCGACGACGACATCGACGGTGTCGCTCTTGGCGGTCAGCATGACGATCGGGGTCCCCGACTCCGATCGGATGGCCCGGCAGACATCCACGCCGTCGCGTCCAGGGAGCATGAGGTCGAGCAGTACGAGATCGGGCTGGGAATCGCGGAACGCGGCGACGGCCCCGTCGCCGTCGGCGCAGAACACCGGCTCGAATCCCTCTCCGCGCAGGACGATGCCGAGCATCTCCGACAGGGCGGCATCGTCGTCCACGACGAGGATGCGTCCGCGCGATCCGGGAGCGAGCCCTGGGGTCACCGTCATGGACCTATGGTGACACGTCGGGCACGCCCACGAGGAGAGCAAGCGCGCCCGGGGCGTTGATCATCCCGTGCGTCACCATGGCGGCGCCGGTCGAGCCCGTGCGCCACCGCACCCATCCGAGCACGATGCCCGAGGGCAGCAGCACGAGGAATCGCAGGGGCTCGATGTGGAATCCGGCGAACACGACGGCCGAGATGATGATCGTCAGGACGGACCCCACGCCACGCTTGCGCAGGGCCGAGAACATCAGGCCCCGGAAGAACAGCTCCTCCACGATCGGCGCGCCCACCATCAGCATGACGGCGAAGATCAGCACCGCGGCACGTCCGCCCTGGTCGGTGAGCTCGTCGGCGACCTCGCCGGCCGCTGAGGTGACCTCCGGGAAGAACTGCTGGGTCACCACGGCCGCGATGCCCGCGAGGAGGAGGGAGACAAGACCCCCGATGACTCCCCACCCCGTGTCACCCCACGTGAGGCGAAGCCCGAAGTCGATGCGCGCACCGTTGCCCTTGAGCCGTGCGACGAGGATCGGGTAGCCCGCCAGGACGATCCACGGCAGCAGCGTGCCGAGCAGTGCAGTGGTGACGAACGGGGTGTCGGTGACGAGGAAGGCCAGACCGACGCCGAGTCCGAGGACGATGGCCCCGACCATGCCGATCAGGACGTCCCACAGCCCCCACGTCGGTGCGCGGAGCACACGGCCCTCGGCCACCGCGGCCGTCACCGTCGCCGGGCATCCGGGATAGTCGGCAGGAGCACGGGTCACCCGTCCACACTAGGCGGCCCACTCCCCCGCGCATTCCGTGCGCCGCGGGTAGGGTCGAGGAATGGCATCCCCCGCCGGCAGCGGCCAGCCCCCGAAGAAGAAGGGGCTCGTGGGCAACCCGTCCCGCAATGTCTGGCTCCGCATGAGCCCGATGCCGAGGGCGATCGGCCTGGTGCTCGCGTTCGTCGGGATCGTCTATCTGCTCATGGGCCTGGACATCGCCGGCGACAGCCAGTACCGCGGCAACATGGTCTTCACCATCGGCGGCGCGGGGGCGATCGTCTTCGGTCTGCTGCTCCTGCACCGCACCAGCCAGGCGGCGAAGCGTCAGATCCAGGCCGAGATCGATGCCGAAGAACGGGCGAAGGGCGAGTAACGCCTTCCACAAACGCCGAAACCTGCAGGGACCGTCACAACCGGCGAGCGGTGTGACGGTCCCTGCAGGTCTTGATGATTGAGCTACATCAGTAGCGGTAGTGCTCCGGCTTGTACGGGCCGGCCACGTCGACGCCGAGGTACTCGGCCTGCGGCTTGCTCAGCTCGGTGAGGCCGACGCCGAGGGCGTCGAGGTGCAGGCGCGCCACCTTCTCGTCGAGGTGCTTGGGCAGCGTGTAGACGCCCAGCGGGTACTCCTCGAGCCGGGTGAAGAGCTCGATCT
>JAUHZW010000140.1 GCA_030425745.1 Actinomycetes bacterium | reverse complement strand
CAGGCCAATTCGTGCCGACCGTTGGTCTGCACCCTGACGCGGATCTTGTTCCACAGCCCGAGATCGACGCCCTCCCAGGCATCGAGGTTGCGCTCGTCGACCTCGGTGACGTCGTACAGCATGACGAAGACCCGAGCTGATGCGTCCTCGACGACCGTCGACAGCGCACCGTCCCAGCCCAGATCGCCTCCGGCGAAGGTCAGCCGCCAACCGCGCAGCCAACCCGAGCCGCGCGCCGGTGACGACGGCGCGCGCTGAGCCATGCGGTGGGGATCGAGGTTCGATCCGTAGGCGGCATAGAGGGGCACGAGCACCAGCGTAGGGACGTGCGAGCCAGTACGGAAGAATTACGAGCACTCACGACGCACACAGCGTAAGGACACGGACATGAACAGGGTCGTCATCATCGGCGGCGGTCCCGGGGGGTACGAGGCGGCGCTGGTTGCCCGCCAGCTCGGCGCCGACGTCACCATGGTCGACAGCGACGGCATCGGCGGATCGGCCGTCCTCACCGACTGCGTGCCGAGCAAGGCGCTGATCGCCACGGCCAACGTCATCACCGATGCCGCCTCAAGTGCAGACCTGGGGATCCTGATCGACGGCCGCACTCCTGACGCATCGCACTTCGGCGTCGACCTGCGCGCGGTCAACGAGCGGATCCTCGGCCTGGTGCGCAAGCAGAGCGATGACGTCCGTTCCCGACTCCTCGCGGACGGCATCTCCCTCATCCCCGGTCGCGGACGACTCGACGAGGCGGGCAATGTCGTCGTGCGTCGACGCGACGGCAAGGACGAGACCCTCGCGGCGGACGCCGTCCTCATCGCCACCGGGGCGCGGCCTCGCGAACTGCCCGACGCCCAGCCCGACGGTGAGCGCATCCTCACGTGGGAGCAGGTCTACGACCTCGACGAGGTGCCAGAGCGGTTGATCGTCGTCGGATCCGGCGTCACCGGTGCCGAGTTCGCCGGCGCGTACCACGCCCTCGGCAGTCGGGTCGTGCTCATCTCCTCCCGCGACCACGTCCTGCCCGGCGAGGATCCCGATGCGGCCAAGGTGCTTGAGGAGGTGTACGCCCGCCGCGGCGTCGAGGTCCTCAGCAGGTCCCGCGCCGTCGCGGCACGGCGTACCGACACAGGCGTGGAGGTCACCCTCACCACCGGCGAGGTCGTCACGGGTTCGCATGTCCTCATGGCGGTCGGCTCCCTGCCCACCACCGACGACCTGGGGCTCGATGAGGCCGGGATCGAGACCGATGACGGTGGCTTCATCCGGGTCGACCGCGTGAGCAGGACCTCCCGCCGCGGGATCTACGCCGCCGGTGACTGCACCGGGGTCCTCATGCTCGCCTCCGTCGCGGCCATGCAGGGACGCATAGCGATGTGGCACGCCCTCGGCGACGCCGTGACCCCGCTGGAGCTCACGACGGTCAGCAGCACGGTGTTCACCAATCCCGAGATCGCGACCGTGGGCCTGACCCAGCGTGACCTCGACGAGGAGCGCTTCCGCGGAGACGTCGTCCTCGTACCCCTGGCCACGAATGCCCGCGCGAAGATGGCCGAGCAGCGCGACGGCTTCGTGAAGCTGTTCTGCAGGCGCGGCTCACGCATCCTCGCTGGCGCGGTCATCGTGAGCCCACACGCCAGTGAGCTGATCCACCCGCTGACCATCGCCGTCGAGCAACGACTGACCGTCGATGAGTTGGCTTCGACCTTCACCGTCTACCCGAGCCTCTCCGGTTCGATCGCCGAAGCGGCACGACGACTCCACATCGCCGCCGATTGAGCCACTCGGAGGCTAGGGTCGTCCCATGACGAACCATCCCGCGACGATCGAAGCCGCGCAGCGCGCGCAGGAGTCCGCCGAGGCGATCGCCGCACTCACCGGCCAGCCCACCCACGACATCGGCGTCGTCCTGGGCTCCGGTTGGGCACCGGCCGCCAGGATGCTCGGCGAGGTCGTGGCCGATGTACCGGTGACCGATGTGCCGCACTTCGCCGCGCCGGCCGTCGAGGGCCATGCCGGGCGGATCCTCAGCGTGGATGCCGACGGCACCCGGGTGCTGGTCTTCCTCGGCCGCACACACCTGTACGAGGAGCGAGGCGTCGATGCCGTCACACACGGGGTCCGCACCGTCGCGGCCTCCGGCGCCCGGATGGTCGTCCTCACCAACGGTTGCGGAGGGCTCAACGCGGACTGGTCCCCCGGCACGCCCGTCCTCATCCGCGACCACATCAACCTCACCGGTGCCAGCCCCCTCCACGGCACGCACTTCGTGGACCTCACCGACCTGTACTCCCCTCGCCTCCGGGGGATCTGTCGTGAGATCGATCCGTCCCTCCCCGAAGCCGTCTACACCCAGTTCCGCGGGCCGATGTACGAGACCCCGGCGGAGATCGGGATGGTGCGGGCCATCGGCGGTGGCCTCGTCGGCATGAGCACAGCGCTGGAAGCGATCGTCGCCCGGGCGGTCGGTCTGGAGATCCTCGGGCTCTCGCTGGTGACGAATCTCGCCGCGGGCATGTCCGGAGCACCCCTCAATCACGAGGAGGTCCTCGAGGCCGGCCATGCTGCTGCGGAGCGCATGGGCGGCATCCTCGCCCGAGTCGTGCGAGAGGCCTAGGGATGGACGACGTCCTGGAGCTGGCCCGGCAGTGGCTGTCCGACGACCCCGATCCCGAGATGCGGGAGGAGCTTGCCGCTCTGATCGCATCCGCAGAGGGTGGCGACGCAGCGGCACGCGACGAGCTGGACGACGCATTCCAAGGACCGCTCACCTTCGGCACGGCCGGCCTGCGCGGCAGGGTCGGGCCTGGACCCCACCGCATGAATCAGGTCGTGGTGGCGCGGGCTGCCGCGGGGCTGGCGCAGTACCTGATGGAGCACGGGGGCGGCACCGTCGTGATCGGTCGCGATGCCCGGCGCGGATCCGACCTCTTCGCACAGGTCAGTGCCGAGATCATGGCCGCCGCGGGGCTGACCGTCCTGACCATGCCGCGCCCGCTGCCGACCCCGCTCGTCGCGTTCGCCATCAAACACCTCGGCTGTGTCGCGGGCGTCATGGTGACGGCAAGCCACAACCCGCCCCTGGACAACGGCTACAAGGTCTACCTCGGGGACGGAGTGCAGATCGTCCCGCCCGCCGACGGTGAGATCAGCGCGTGCATCGCCGAGGTCACCGGCCCGGTGGCCGACATCCCCCGAAGCGACAACTACCAGGTGCTCGGTGAGGAGATCGTCGACGCCTACGTGGCCAAGGCTGTCGGGCTGATCGAACCCGGCGAGCCCCTGACCGTCCGCGTCGCCTACACACCCGTGCACGGCGTCGGTGGCCCCGTGTTCACCCGGGTCCTCGCCGAGGCCGGGTTCCCGCCGCCGTCCGTCGTCGACTCGCAGTTCGCCCCTGATCCGCACTTCGGTGGCATGCCCTTCCCGAATCCCGAGGAGCCCGGGGTCATGGATGCGGTGATCGCCCTGGCGCAGGCCGAGGGATGCGACATCGCGATCGCCAATGATCCCGACGCCGATCGCTGCGCCGCCGCGATCCCCACCTCGGACGGCTGGCGGATGCTCTCGGGTGACGAGGTCGGCTGGCTGCTCGGCTGGTGGATCGCGGTCGGAAACCGCCGATTCGCCGGGCGCAATGTCTTCGCCCAGTCCATCGTGTCGGGCACGATGCTCGAAGCCATCGCCGAGGATGCCGGCATCCCCTACGTGCAGACCCTGACGGGATTCAAGTGGATCGCCCGGGTGCCCGATCTCGCCTTCGGCTACGAGGAGGCGCTGGGCTACTGCGTCGATCCGGCCGGGGTCAGCGACAAGGACGGCATCACCGCCGGACTGATGCTCGCGGAGATGGCGGGGCGGCTCAGCGAGCGCGGTGCGAGCATCCCGCAGATTCTCGACGAGCTGGCGATCCGCCACGGCCTCTATGCCACCGGTCAGGTGTCCGTGCGGCACTCGGATCCGACGTACATCGCGGGCCTGGTCGATGCCCTGCGCACAACGCCCCCGACGTCACTCGGTGGCCTTGAGGTGCTTCAGATGGACGACCTTGAGAGTCCTGCGGACGGCCTGCCACCCACCAACGGTCTGAGATTCACCCTTGCCGACGGCGGACGCGTGATCGTCCGGCCCAGCGGCACGGAACCGAAGATCAAGTCCTACCTGCAGGTGCGGGTCCAGGTCGACGACGACAACCTTCCGGCTGCCCGAGCACGGGCCGATGCCCGCCTGCGTGAGCTTTCGACCGCGATCGGGGCTCTGCTCACCTAGCCCACCGCTATGGTGTCCCGGTGACCGACGCATGGCAGCCCCCGGGCGGTGATCAGGCCAGCCTTCGCGCCTTCCTCCACGGGCTGGCCGGTGTCGACGAGGTGGGTGCCCGGGGCCGCGCCGCAGCGTTGGCCACCCGGTCCATCAAGGCCTCCTCCAAGATCTGGGCCATCGACACCTCGATCGCCATGGTCGATCTCACGACCCTGGAGGGGATGGACACCCCGGGCAAGGTCAGGGCGCTGTGCGCCAAGGCACTGCGGCCCGACCCCACAGATCCCACCGCCCCGAGCGTGGCAGCCGTCTGCGTCTATCCCGATCTGGTGGCTGTCGCGCGGGAAGCGGTCGGCCCCGACCTCCACGTCGCGGCTGTCGCCACCGCCTTCCCCTCCGGCCGTTCGAGCCTGCAGATCAAGCTTCAGGACACCGCCGATGCTGTCGCGGCAGGGGCGGATGAGATCGACATGGTCATCGACCGCGGCGCCTTCCTCTGCGGTGACTACGCGAAGGTCTACGAGGAGATCGTCGCCGTCAAGGCTGCCTGCGGGGATGCGCACCTCAAGGTGATCCTCGAGACGGGCGAACTCGCCACTCTGGACAACGTGCGCCGCGCATCCTGGCTGGCCATGCTCGCGGGCGCCGACTTCATCAAGACCTCCACCGGCAAGGTCACCCCGGCAGCGACCCCTCCCGTCACGCTCGTGATGCTCGAGGCCGTTCGGGACTTCGAGCGGGTGTCGGGCCGTCGCATCGGCGTCAAGGCGGCAGGCGGCATCCGCACCTCGAAGGAGGCCATCGCCTACCTCGTCCTCGTCAGCGAGACGGTCGGCGAGGCCTGGCTCACGCCCGACCTCTTCCGCTTCGGCGCATCCTCTCTGCTGAACGACCTCCTCCTCCAGCGTCAGCGCATGATCACCGGCCATTACTCCGGCCCCGACTACGTCACGATCGACTGACGGGAGATCTCGTGGTTTTCGAGTACGCACCTGCGCTGGAGTCGCGCAGCATCGTCGACATCGCCCCGGAGTACGGGCTCTTCATCGACGGTGAGTTCACCGAGCCCTCCAGTGATCGTCTGTTCACGACGGTCAACCCGGCCACGGAGGACGTGCTGTCCCAGGTCACCGAGGCCAGCGGCGACGATGTCGACCGCGCCGTCGCCGCGGCACGTCGGGCCTATGAGCAGACCTGGGGTCCGATGTCCGGTGCCGAGCGCGCCAAGTACCTGTACCGGATCGCGCGACTGATCCAGGAACGCAGCCGCGAACTCGCTGTCCTTGAGACACTCGACAACGGCAAGCCCATCAAGGAGACCCGCGACGTCGACCTCCCACTCGTCGCGGCTCACTTCTTCTACCACGCAGGCTGGGCCGACAAACTCGAGCACGCAGGCTACGGCCCGTCGCCCCAGCCTCTCGGTGTGGCCGGACAGATCATTCCGTGGAACTTCCCGCTGCTGATGCTGGCCTGGAAGATCGCTCCGGCTCTGGCCTGCGGCAACACGGTCGTCCTCAAGGCGGCGGAGACCACCCCTCTCACCGC
>JAUHZW010000139.1 GCA_030425745.1 Actinomycetes bacterium | reverse complement strand
TGCCCGTTAGGCCCGTGCAGTCGGTGTAGTTCCGCGAGAGGTTGCGCTGCTGGGAGCCGTCGGCGTTCATGATGAAGATCTCGCTGTTGCCGGTGCGATTCGAGGCGAAGACGATCCGCGAGCCATCCGGTGACCACGACGGGTTGCCGTCCTTCGCTTTCACCCGGGTCAGAGCCTTGACGTCGGAGCCGTCCGGTCGCATCGAATAGATGTTGTAGTACAGGCTGTCCCGGGTCGATGTGAAGACGATGCGCCCGTTCTCACCGGGAAAGGCGGACGCAAGGGCCGGGGGTGCCGCCGAGGCGGTGCAGGCGGCGGCGCAGACAACCGTGGTGATGACTCGCTTCAGCATCGCTGGACAGTAGCAGCGTGGGACCCGCTCCCGGACCTCGTCCCGAGACCTGAGGGGTTACCCCCACTCAGGGGCAACTACGGGACGAACACCGCCAGGTACGTGCCTCCTCGCTTGGACGGGCCGACCAGAGCGAGCAGACCTCCCTCGGGACCGAGGACGGCCGTGACCTCCTCCACCGGCTCGACCAGGAGCTCACGCACGGGACGTCCGTTGCGCACCCACGTGGCCCCGTCCGCATCGACGCCGACGGTCGGGAAGCTGCGCCGCGCGACATCGTCCAGCGGGATGAGAAGAGCGCGTGGATCCGCTCCCTCGGTGAGCTGTTCCCAGCTCGCGCATCGGTCGACGGACCACGCACCCACCCGGGTGCGCCGCAGCGCCGTCAGGTGCCCACCGACCCCGAGGTCGGCGCCGAGGTCCCGCGCCAGTGCGCGGACATAGGTGCCGGTGCTGCAGGTGACGTCGACGTCGAGATCGATCCAGCCATCACCGCGACGGATGCCGGTGACGTCGAAGCGCTCGACCGTCACCCGTCGGGCCTTGAGGTCGACCTCCTCACCGGCTCGCACACGGGCATGCGCCCTCTTGCCGTCGACCTTGATGGCACTGATGGCTGTGGGGACCTGATCGATCTCCCCGGTCAGCGGCAGGATCGCATCACGGATCTCATCGTCCGACACAGCCGCCAGCCGACTGGGATCGGCGACCGTGAGCACGTCGCCTTCCCGGTCATCGGTGACGGTGGTGGCGCCGAGTCGGATCGTCGCGGAGTAGTCCTTGTCGTGGAGCGCCAGGTGCCCGAGCAGTCGCGTGGCCCGGCCGACGCCGACCAGCAGCACACCGGTCGCCATGGGGTCCAAGGTGCCGGCATGGCCCACCTTGCGGGTGCCCATCACCCGGCGCACCGCACCCACGCAGCCGTGCGAGGTGATGCCCTCCGGCTTGTCGAGCGCCAGCAGCCCGACCGGCGGCTCGGAGCGAGCGGATCGCTCCGATGCAGCAGACGCGGTCACGCCTCGTCCTGCTCCTCCTCCGGATGCCGGTAGGGATCGGCATCTCCGGCGAACGTCGCGTGAGCCGCCTGCTCGTGCACGGCGGCGTCGGCCTCCGCGGCCTGCCTGAGGAGGTCCTCGACGTGGCGTGCGGTGTCGGGCACGGCGTCGAGGAAGAACTCCAGCGTCGGGGTGAACTTGATCCCGGTCTGCTTGCCCACCTCAGAACGCAGGACACCCTTGGCCGAGGCCAGCGCCGCAGCGGTGCCCTCCCGCGCTTCGTCATCGCCGTAGACGGTGTAGAAGACCGACGCCTCGCGCAGATCAGGGGTGACCCGCACATCGGTGACCGTGACGAAGCCGAGGCGCGGATCCTTGATCCGCGACTCGAGCGTCTCCGCCACGATCACCTTGATGCGGTCGGCCAGCTTGCGCTGGCGCGCCTCACTCGCCATGGTCAGGCCTTCCTGGGGATCTCGCGCATCTCGAACGTCTCGATGACGTCGTCGACCTTGATGTCCTGGAAGTTGCCCAGGTTGATGCCGCACTCGAAGCCTTCGCGGACCTCGGTGACGTCGTCCTTGAAGCGGCGCAGTCCGGCGAGGGAGAGGTTCTCCGCCACGACGGCGCCGTCGCGGATGAGGCGGGCCTTGGCATTGCGCTTGACCTCGCCGCTCTGGACCATGCAGCCGGCGATGGTGCCGAACTTGCTGGACTTGAACACCTCGCGCACCTCGGCCGTGCCGAGCTGCACCTCCTCGTACTCCGGCTTGAGCATGCCGCGCAGCGCCGCCTCGACCTCTTCGATGGCCTGGTAGATGACGCTGTAATACCGGACGTCGACGCCCTCCTCGGCCGCCAGCTCGGCGACCTTGCCCTCGGGTCGCACGTTGAAGCCGATGATGACGGCCTTCGACGCGCTCGCCAGGGTGACGTCGTTCTTGTTGATCGCGCCGACGCCTCGGTGGATCACCCGCAGGCTGACCTCGTCGCCCACATCGATCTTCAGGAGGGCGTCCTCGAGTGCCTCGACGGAGCCGGAGACGTCGCCCTTGATGATGAGGTTGAGCTCGGAGACCTCGCCCTTCTCCAGCGACTCGAGGAAGTCCTCGAGCGAGCGCTTGACCCGGTTGCGCGCGAGCAGAGCGTTGCGCTCGCGAGCCTGGCGGGTCTGGGCGATCTGGCGGGCCACCCGGTCCTCGGCGACGACCATGAAGCTGTCGCCGGCACCCGGGACCGAGGTCAGGCCCAGGACCTGGACCGGCATGGACGGGCCGGCCTCCTCGACCGCCTTGCCGTCATCGTCGAGCATCGCACGGACACGTCCGAATGCGTCGCCGGCAACGATGGAGTCACCGGGACGCAGCGTGCCGCGCTGCACGAGGACGGTCGCCACCGGGCCGCGTCCACGGTCCAGATGCGCCTCGATGGCGACACCCTGGGCGTCCTGATCGGGGTTGGCCCGGAGGTCGAGCGCCGCATCGGCGGTCAGCAGCACGGCCTCGAGGAGCTCCTCGATCCCCATGCCCTGCTTCGCCGACACGTCGACGAACATGGTGTCGCCGCCGTACTCCTCGGCCACCAGCCCGTACTCGGTCAGCTGGCCGCGCACCTTGGCGGGATCAGCCCCCTCCTTGTCGACCTTGTTGACAGCCACGACGATCGGCACGTCCGCGGCCTGCGCATGATTCAGCGCCTCGATCGTCTGCGGCTTCACACCGTCGTCGGCCGCCACCACGAGGATCGAGATGTCGGTGACCTCGGCACCTCGAGCACGCATGGCGGTGAACGCCTCGTGACCCGGGGTGTCGATGAAGGTGATGGCGCGATCGGCACCGGCCGAGGTGTTGGTGATCACCTGGTAGGCGCCGATGTGCTGGGTGATGCCGCCGGCCTCGTCGCTCACGACGTTCGTGGAACGGATGGCGTCGAGCAGCTTGGTCTTGCCGTGGTCGACGTGACCCATGACCGTGACGACCGGCGGACGGATCTGCAGGTCCGCATCGTCGCCCTCATGTCCGCCGAACTCGAGGTCGAAGGACTCGAGCAGCTCGCGGTCCTCGTCCTCGGGAGACACGACCTGGACGTCGTAGTTCAGCTCCGTGCCGAGCAACGTGAGGGTGTCGTCGTCGATGGACTGGGTCGCCGTGACCATCTCGCCGAGGCCGATGAGCACCTTGACCAGCTCGGCCGGCATCGCGTCGATCTTCTCGGCGAAGTCGGTCAAAGACGCACCGCGCGGCAACCGGACGATCTCGCCCGAACCGCGGGGTAGCCGGACGCCACCGAGGGTCGGAGCCTCCATGTTGTCGAATTCTTGGCGCTTGGCACGCTTTGACTTGCGCCCGCGCGAGGGACGGCCACCGGGCTTGCCGAACGCGCCGGCGGCGTTGCCACGCCCACCGGTACGACCGAACCCGCCACGCCCACCGCCGGGACCACCGGGCCCGCCGGGACCACCTGGGCCTCCGGGACCACCCGGACCACCGGGTCCGCCGGGACCACCGGGACGACCACCCGGACCTCCGGGACGACCGCCGAAGCCACCACCGGGGCCGCCGGGACGACCACCGGGCCCTCCGGGACCACCGCGACCGCGCGGACCTCCGGGGCCTCCGGGACCTCCCGGACGACCCCCAGGACCACCGGGACCACCCGGACGCGGGGCCCGCTGCGGCATCGAGCCGGGATTGGGACGCGGGGCACCGGGAACACCGGCGCTGCGGCCCATGCCAGAGCCGCCGAAGGGGTTGTTGCCAGGACGCGGGGCCGGGCGCGGGGTGCTTCCGGTTCCGAAGGGGTTGTTGCCAGGACGCGGGGCCGGGCGCGGACCGGCCGGAGGTGCCGGCCGAGGTCCTGCGGCCGGAGCCGCGGGGGGTGCCGGCGGCGCCGGGGCTTCCGGAGCGGGCGGCACATCGGCGACCGGGGGCGCCGGCGGGGCCGGGGCTTGCTCAGCCTCAGCGGGGGGTGCCTCCGCCTTCTTGGTGGTCTTCTTGGCGGCGGCCTTCTTGGTGGCCTTTTTCGCTCCCCCCTCGGGGGCAGCGGGCATCGCCTCAACCAGGCGCCGTGCTACCGGCGCCTCAATGGTGGAAGAAGCGGATCGGACGAATTCGCCCATATCCTGCAATTTGGCAAGGACGACCTTGCTTTCGACTCCGAGCTCTCTGGCGAGCTCGTAGACCCGAACCTTTGACACGACTCTCCTGTCTGGGTCCGGGCGCAGCCCGGACGGCTAGAACGAACGCTGCATCTTCATGCTCGCGTGCTCATGGGGTGTTCATCTCCGAGCCACTCCTTCGTGGTCATCAAACGATGCTGTCGTAGCGGACCGTACCGCCTCTAGCCGAGGATGTCCGATCTCACCTGGTCGATATCGATCCCGTGTCCAGTACTCCGCAGCGCCCGGGGCAGTGCCCGCCGCTGTTTCGCCGCCTCTACGCACTCGACTCGAGGGTGGATATGGGCTCCACGCCCGGGTCGGGTCCGCTGCTGGTCGACCGCGCACCCGCCGGGGGCGGAGGCATCGGCGACCAGTCGAACCAGGTCCGATATCGGCTCCCGGGATCGGCACCCGATGCACATCCGGGTGGGTTCCCCCGAGGAACCAGTGGACAAGTCTACTCGCCCGACACGGCCGGTGGACCCGCCTGGTCACCCACCACGCCACTATCGGGACGAATATCGATGCGCCAGCCGGTAAGCCGTGCGGCCAGCCTGGCGTTTTGCCCTTCTCTGCCGATGGCCAGCGACAGCTGGTAATCGGGCACCAATACGCGCGCGGCCTTGGCGCCGGCATCGACCACCTCCACTGCCGTGACCCGCGCGGGAGACAGCGCATGGGCGATCATCTCGGCGGGGTCATCGCTGTGATCCACGATGTCGATCTTCTCCCCACCGAGGTCGCTCATCACGTGTCGAACTCGCTGTCCTTGCGGGCCGATGCACGAGCCTTTGGCATTAACGCCCGGCGCATTCGATCGCACGGCGATCTTGGTGCGGTGCCCGGCTTCGCGCGCGATCGCCGTGATGTCCACAGTGCCGTCGGCGATCTCGGGAACTTCGAGTTTGAACAGTTCTTTGACCAGGTTCGGATGGGTTCGCGACAGTGTGACGACCGGGCCCTTGAATCCGCGACGAACACCGGTGACCAGCGCCTTGAGCCGCTCACCATGTTCGTACACCTCACCGGGAACCTGCTCCTCCGGTGGCAGATTCGCTTCGATCTTTCCTAGGTCGACACGAACCATGCGCGGATTGTGCGACTGCTGGATGACTCCGGAGACCAGATCGCCTTCCTTGCCGGTGAATTCGTGGAGGGTGGCGTCACCTTCGGCCTCGCGCAGTCGAGCCAACAGGACTTGGCGGGCCGTGGTTGCCGCCACTCGCCCGAAACCCTCGGGCGTGTCATCGAACTCACCGAGGACCTCTCCGTCTTCACCGACCTCTGTGGCAAGCACGGTGACATGCCCG
>JAUHZW010000138.1 GCA_030425745.1 Actinomycetes bacterium | reverse complement strand
CGAGGAAGGCAGCGACCGAGGCGACCTCCTCGGGCGTGACCGGACGCCCCAGAGGCGTCACCCGGCTCCACCAGCCGTGCCCGGCGGGCCACGCCTCGGCCAGCCCGGGGCGATCGATCAGCCCGGCCGCCACGGCGTTGACGCGAGCGGGTGCGAACTCAGCGGCCGAGGACGCGGTCAGCGAGAGCAGCGCGGCCTTCGAGGCCGCGTACGCCGCATGGTCCGGGAAGGGGGCCAGGCCCTCGACCGAGGAGATGTTGACCACCGACACCTCCGTCCGATCAGCCGCACGCTGGCAGACGAGCCGGGTGAGCTCGGCCACCGCGAGCAGGTTCACCTCCAGCTCGTCCCGCCAGATGCCGAGGTTCTGATCACCGAGAGGAGTCATCCGCTGGTCGGCGGCGTTGTTGACGAGGACATCGACGGCGCCCCACCGCCCCTGGGCCTGGTCGACGATGCCGGCGAGGGCGGACTCCCCGGCGGAGAGGTCACCCGCGACACCGACCGCACGGCCGCCCGCCTGCTCGATCTCGGCCACGATCGGGGCCGTGGCCTCGAGAGAACGCCCGTGGGCCACCACGGCAGCGCCCTCGGCGGCGAACCTGCGCGCCACCACCGACCCGAGCCCCGCGCCTGCCCCGGTGATCAGGGCGACGCGATCGACCAGAGTTCCGGTGCTAGCCACGGATCAGCTCCCGGACCCGCCGGGCGGCCTCCGGCCACGCCGAGAGGTCGGTCGAGGCATCGGCCAGTTCGAACCCGCTGAACGGCGGGGCGAGAGCGCACACCACCAGCGCCCACTCCCCCGAGGTCGACGATCCCTGCCAGGTGCCGGCGGGCACGAGTGCGTGCAGCACGTCACCCTCCCCATGGCCCAGCCGTGCCTCCTCGACGGAGCCATCCGGGTGCAGCATCAGCATGTCGATGGGGGCACCGGCCACGTGCACCCACAGCTCGTCCTCGTTCAGTCGGTGCAGGGCCGAGAAGTCCTGCTCCGTGAGGAAGCCGTAGATCGCGTTCCCGGCCTCGTGGCGATAGAGCAGTCGGATCCAGACACCCTCACCCTCGAGGAACTCCAGATCGAGACGTGCACGGACCTCCTCGGCGGTCAGGCCGGCCCACGAGTCCACCGGGATCGTCATGCCCCGACCCGGGCATCGGCCGCGGCCAGCAGAGCCGGGACGTCGACCCGGACGGGGCGACGATCCTCGACGACGAGCTCTCCGGCCACGAGCACATGCCGGACATCCGAGCGCCCGGCGGCAAAGACCACCGCGGTGTGCGGGTCATGCAGCGGCGTCAGGTGCGGCACAGCCGTGTCGATGACGATGAGGTCGGCCTCCTTGCCCACCTCGACCGAGCCGATGGCACCCTCCATGCCGAGTGCTCGGGCTCCCTCGAGGGTGGCCATCCGGACGATGTCCGATGACGCGATCGCCGCGGGGTCATGGTGCACGAGCCGGGCGAGGTTCGCCGCCAGTCGCATGACCGCGAACATGTCGAGGTCATTGCTCGACGAGCAACCGTCGGTGCCGAGCCCGACCCGGATGCCGTCAGCTCGGTAGCCGACGATGTCCGCGGCGCCACTGGCCAGTTTGAGGTTCGAGCCCGGACAGTGGGCCACGCTGGCTCCGGCTGCGGCGACGGCCGTGCGGTCGCCCTCGTCGAGCCGCACCCCGTGGGCCAGCACCGGCTGCAGGGCCAGCACATCGCTGGCCTCGAGACAGGCGACGGGCCGCATGCCCCGGCTGGCGATCGTGTCGGCGTTCTCGGAGTCGTTCTCCGAGGTGTGGGTGGTGATGATGCCGCCGGACTCCCGCGCCAGTGCAGCGATCTGGGCGAGATCGTCGACCTCGACGGTGAACGGCGCGTGCGGCATGTAGGCCACCGGAACCGACGGGCCGCCGATCTTCGCGAGGTCCTCCGGCCACGCCCGCGCCCCCGCCATGCGCTCATCCCACGACAGACCGTCGGGGCCGGGGAAGGAGAAGAAGACCGGGCCGATGACGTGCCGCAGGCCCGCCGACACCGCACCACGGTGCGCGGCCGCATGGTGGAAGTACATGTCGAGGGTTGTCGTCGTGCCGCCGAGAAGCGCTTCGACCGCGCCCAGGCGGGCACCGAGTTCGACGCCCTCGGGGTCCATGACCCGGGCCTCCTCCGCCCAGACCAGTTCCAGGAAGCCCTGCAGGTCGACGTCCTCTGCGACCCCCCGCAGAAGCGTCATCGGCAGGTGGGTGTGCAGGTTGACGAGCCCCGGCATGACGAGGTGCCCACGTGCGTCGATGACGCGGGCAGCCGTGACCTGCGCGTTGACCTCTGCCGCCGGGCCCACCGCCACGATCCGGCCGTCGGCGATGGCCACCGAGGCGTCCGGGATGACCGCTGCGTCGTCATCGCAGACGACGACGTACCGAGCGGAGTCGAGCAGCAGGTCAGCGTGCATCCGCGAGCCTTCCGGCAGCCTCCACGATGATGCGACCCACTGTCTCGGCACCAGCGGCGACCACGGCCATGACGTCCTCGATCGCGATCTCCGGGCCCTGACCCGCGGCGGGGTTCGCGACCAGGCAGATCGAGGCGTACGGCAGGCCCTTCTCCTTCGCGAGCACGACCTCAGGCACACCTGTCATGCCGACGACCGTCGCGCCCATCGCGGCGACCATCCGGATCTCGGCGCGCGTCTCGAAGCGCGGACCCTCGAAGGCGGCGTAGATGCCGGTCGGCTCCACCGCGATGTCCAGGGCCTCTGCGGAATCGAGGAGCACCTTGCGCAGCCGCTCGTCGTAGGGCTCCCCCATGTCGAGGTGGACGACGCCCTCCGGGGTGGAGCCGTCGAAGAAGGTCACCGGCCGGGCTTTGGTGAAGTCCAGGAAGTCCTCGACCACAGCCAGCGCTCCGGAGTCGAGGCCGATGCCGCCGACGACGTTGACGGCGAGCACCTCGGTGACTCCGAGGTCGACGAGAGCCTGGATGTTGGCGAGGTAGTTCACCCGATGCGGGGGCACCGAGTGGTCAGCCCCGTGCCGGGTGAGGAACACGGTCCGGCGCCCGTGCATCCCGCCGACCACGGCCCGAGCCATCCCGTAGGCGGTCTCGACATCGACCTGTTCGGGAGAGTCCAGTGCATCGAGCGAGTAGAACCCGGTGCCGGCGATGACGCCGAGGGCGCCCTGATCGGAGGTCACTCGTCCACACCTCCGGGAAGCTGGTCCGGCCCGAATCCATCGGGCAGCAGGAAGGACAGCGGCACCGGGCCGCCAGCACGATCGACGATCAGATCGGCGCCACCGTGCTCCCACAGCAACTGACGGCAGCGACCGCAGGGCAGGAGTGGCCCGGGGTTGGGGCCGACGCACGCGAAGGCGACGAGCCGGCCGCGATCTCCCGGCTGTCCGGTGCGCACGAGGTCACCGACCATCGAGCACTCCGCGCACAGGGTCACGCCGATGGATGCGTTCTCGACGTTGCTGCCGGTGACGATGCGACCGTCCGCAGTGATCGCGGCGGCCCCGACCGGGTGATTCGAGTACGGGGCGTACGCCAGGTCACGGGCGTCGCGGGCCGCGGCCCGCAGCTGCTCCCACAGGTCGTCGTCGATCTCAGGCATGGGCGGCCACCTCGTTGAGTTCGTCGAACGTCGGGAAGTTCAGGGCGATGTCGCTGCCGGTGAAGGTGCCGACCCAGCCATCGTCAGTGCGGAAGAAGCGGATCGCCGTGAAGTCGGGCAGAGTGCCCATGTCGAACCAGTGAGTCGTCAGGGCCGGGACACTGAGCAGGTCTCCCGCGGTGCAGAGCACGGCGTACACCCGATCCCGCACGTGGAGATAGAACACCCCGCTGCCGTGGGAGAAGAAGCGGATCTCCTCCTCATCGTGGGTGTGCTCGCTGAGGAACTTCTGCCGTGCCCCGGCTGCGGTCTCCTTGAGCTCTGCCGGGCTCGCATCGTCCAGATGCAGCTGCACCGCATCGACGAGGGTGTAGCCGTGCTCGGCCACGAGACTGTCGACGATGGCCTGATGCGCCGCGATGATCTCGTCCGGAGTGGCGTCGAACGGCAGCGCCACCGCCCCATCGAGACGCGCGTAGTCGACGCCGATCTCCCGGAGTTCGGCACCGACGAGATCCGGGTCAGCGGTCTGCAGCAGCGGGGACGACGGATCGGTGTCGGCCCAGATGGTCAGCATTGTCATGGCGGTGGTGCTCCTTCGACTCGGTCGATGGTCAGTGCTCTGGCGTCAGGGGCGGGAGACGAGCTCCTGCAGCAGTACATGCTGCAGCAACCAGTCGGCACTTTCGGTGCGATTGGCCGCATCCTCCAGAGAGGAACCCCACACATACATGCCATGGTCGGCCACCAGCACGATGGGTATGTCCGGATTCAGAGCACGACGGATGCGGTCGCTGAGATCGTCCATGTCCTGACTGTTCGCGACGACGGGGACGATGTAGCCCTCCCCCTCGGCCGAGCACCCGAGACCCTTGAGCTGCTCGACACCGGCGAGAACGACGCCCTCAGGCCAGCGGGTCGCGGCCAGGACGGACGACATCGCATGGACGTGGACGACGGCATGGGCTCCCACCTCGTCGACGATCGCCGCGTGCACCTGAGCCTCGGCGCTGGGCTTGTGCTTCTGCCCCTCGACAGCGAATCCCTGCGCATCGGTGGTGACCGCGTGCTCGGGCTGGGTCGAGTGCTTGGCGATCCCACTGGCGCTCACCAGGAGGTGACGCGGGTCCTCCTGCGTCACGACGGACACGTTGCCCGACGTTCCACGCATCCAGCCGAGGTCGTAGAGCTGGCGGGTCGTTGCGGCAAGACGAGCGGCTCGGCCGTGCTCCAAGGACATGCCTGCGACCCTAGTGCCGCGCCCCGTGCACGAACGCACGGCCTCGTTCCAGTTTGATGTCCCTATGGTCGAGATCAGCTGCCGCGCCATCGTGATGGACATCGAGGGCACCACCAGTGCTGCCCGGTTCGTGTACGACGTCCTCTTCCCGTACGCCCGGGAGCACATGGCCGAGTGGGTGACCGAGCACCGGGACGACCCGGCCACTGCCGCGGCTGTGGCGGAGGTTGCCGGAGACCTCGGAGTCCCTGCGGCCGATACCGAGGCGGTCGTCAGCCAGCTCGTGCGATGGATCGACGAGGATGTCAAGGCCGCACCACTGAAGACCATCCAGGGGTTGATCTGGGCGCAGGGATATGCCCGCGGCGACCTCACCTCGCACGTGTTCGACGACGTCGTCCCGGCCTTGGAGGCCTGGCGGGGCGAGGGCCTCACGCTCGCGATCTACTCATCCGGGTCCGTCGCCGCCCAGCGGTCCCTCTTCGCGCACAGCCCACATGGCGATCTGAACGGCCTCATCGCCGCCAACTTCGACATCACGACAGCCGGCCCGAAGCGCGAGGCTGAGTCCTACCGTCGCATCGCCGAGGCCATGGCCGTGGATCCGACGGAACTGCTGTTCCTGTCCGACATCCAGGCCGAACTCGATGCCGCGCGCGAGGCCGGGTGGCAGGTCGTAGGACTGCTGCGCGAAGGAGAAGCACAGGCCACAGCTTCGCGGGACCCCCACGTGGGGACGTTCGCCGACATCCTGATCTCAGCCGGCTAGGTCAGGCCTCGGGCTTGCCGTAGTTGGCCAGTCGGCCCCGCACCACGTCCATCTCCTCATCCGTCAGCAGCACGGGCGTGCCAGCCGACCGAGCGACGAGGTACTGGTGACACAGCGTCTCGACCTCGATCGCGAGCGAGAGCGCAGCCTCCAGATCGTCGGCGAAGGCGACCATCCCGTGATTGGCCATGAGACACGCGGTGTTCGACCTCAGGGCAGC
>JAUHZW010000137.1 GCA_030425745.1 Actinomycetes bacterium | reverse complement strand
CTCGAGCAGGTGTGGGGCTTCGACCGCGGCACCGAATCCTCCACTGTCGAGACGTATGTGTCCTACCTGCGCAAGAAGTTCGGCGACGGCATCACGATCCGCACCGTGCGCGGGGTCGGGTACCAGCTGATGAACCCTGCAGCGGACTGACCGCCCATGAGCCTGCGCCTTCGCCTGACGCTGCTGACGGCTGTCCTGATCGCCGTGGCCTCGTCCGCCCTGGGCATCGCGATCTATACCAACGCCAGCAGCATCCAAATGGAGCGGATCGACGGCATCCTCTACGGCGAGATCGCCGAGGCCCGCATCCGCGCACTGGAGGATGGGCGAGCTGTGCCTCGAGGGGACGTCTACGTGCAGGTCGCGATCGGTCGGCTCGATCGCGACCAGACCGTCGTGACCCTGCGCCCTGCCGGCACCGCCGACGATCCCATCCCGGTGCCTGACCTGACCGCTGAGCAGATCGCCGAGGCGCGGGTCGACCCGATCACGGTGGAAGGCAGTCCGAACATGCGGGTCGCCATCCAACTTCAGCGCCCCGGCCGGCCGCCGGTGATCGCCGCCGCTCCGCTCACGGAGTCCGAGCAGACACTCGCGTCCCTGGCCCAGGCGATCATCGTCGCCGTCGTCAGCGTCACCGTGGTCGGCGCGCTCGCCGCGTGGTTCCTCGTGTGGATCGCCTTCCGACCCATGCGTGCGATGATCACGTCGGCCACCCGCATCGCCGACGGCGAGACCGACCACCGGCTTCCGGAGTCACCACCGGGCACCGAGATCGGCGATCTCACTCACTCGATGAACGTGATGATCGATTCCCTCGCCGTCGCCCTGGCTGAGGCCGCAGCGAGTGAGGACCGTCTGCGCACCTTCGTCTCGGACGCATCCCACGAGATCCGCACCCCGCTCACGGTCATCCGCGGCTACTCCGAGCTCATTGCCCGACGCTCGGATGAACTCGGCGATCAGGATCGCGCGGCGCTGGCCCGCATCGAGTCGGAGAGCATGCGTCTGGATCGTCTCGTGACGCAGCTGCTGGCACTCGAGGCCCACCGATCACGCACCGCGGATGAGCGCGATGTCGTCGATCTGGGCGGTCTGGCGGAGGTGTCCTTCGCGGACCTCGCGGTGCTTGATCCCGATCGGGAGGTGACGATGTCAACGGTGCCGGCCGAGGTGTGGGCGGTGCCGGATGACCTGCGCCTCGTGCTCGCGAATCTCGCGCAGAACCTCGTGCGCCATACCCCGGAGGGCTCCCCCGCGCACGTGACGGTGACGCACGATCGCGACACTGTGACGCTGATCGTCGACGACTCCGGCCCCGGCATTCCGGAAGCACGTCGCAGGGCGCTGCTCGAGCCGAGCAGCACACGTCACAAGAGCAGTTCCACCGAGGGGTTCGGACTCGGGCTGCGCATCATGGTCGAGGCGGTGGAGGAGAACGGCGGCACGATGGAGCTCGGCGACAGTCCGATGGGCGGCCTTCGGGTGACGATCACACTGCCGTCGGCAGCGCATCGTGCGGGTCATCCAGCCGAGTGAGCCGCAGCGATCCGCGCAGCGTGACCAGACGCACGGTGATCGCCCCCATCAGCAGCCCGGCGATGACCACCGTGGGCCGCGGGCCGATGAGGTCGGACACCGCACCCCACGCGAGGCTTCCCAGAGGGGCCGCCAGGGTGAAGGTCATCAGCCGGATGGCCAGGGTGCGGCCGCGGAACTCATCGGCGACGATCACCTGAGTGGCCGTGTTGATCGACGCGACGACGGTCAGGAAGCAGGCGCCGATGACGATGGCTGCGATCGCTCCGACGATGTAGCCCGGAGAGAGCGCGAACACGATGAGTGTGACGCTGTAGGCGATCAGTCCGATGAGCACGAGCCGGCTGAGGCGGGGCGCCCACCGCGAGCCGCCCACGATCGGGGCGGCGGAGAAGGCCCCCACGCCGAGCGCGGCGTTGAGCAGCCCGAGCGCCACCGGACCCACGTCGAACACGTCACCCGCGAACACGACGGTGAACGCGAAGATCGGATTGCCCAGGAATCCGATGGTCGCTGCGACCAGCATCGACATGATCAGGCCGGGCTGAGTGCGGACGTAGTGAAGTGCCGACGCGAACTGTCTGGCCACATTGGAGGTGCGGGGCTTCGGATGTGCGTTGCGCCCCGCCCGGACCAGCAGCAGCGCGATGATCACGAACCCGAAGGACATCGCGTTGATGCCGAACGCCCATGCGGGGCCGAAGGCCGCCAGCAGGACTCCCGCCAGGGCCGGCCCGATCGCTCGCGCGGCGTTGAACTGCAGGGAGTTCATCGTGACCGCCGCCAGCAGATCCTCACGCGGCACGAGATCGTGCACGAATCCCTGCCAGCTCGGCATGCTCAGCCCGTTCATCGCTCCGATGAGGGCCATGAGGGTCAGCAGCAGTGCTGGGTCGCGCAGATCACCGATCCAGACCAGCCAGAGCAGGAAGGCCACCGCAGCCATCGAGGTCTGCATGGTCAGCAGCACGCGTCGTCGACGGCGGTGGTCGGCGAGCGAACCGCCCCACGGGCTGAACAGGAACATGGGGAGGAACTGCGCCGCGACCGAGGCGCCGACCCACAGCGCCGACCCGGTGAGCTGGAACAGCACGTAGGGAAGCGTGAGGTTGAGCAGCCAGGAACCGGTGTTCGACAGCAGCGCACCGATCCAGAAGATGCGGTAGTCGCGGTGCCGAAAGGCGTTCACTCGCCGGTGTGCTCCTTCACGAGGGGCAGCATCGGATCCGACCGGACGTCGGAGCCGTGCTTCCCCTCGACTCTAGCGAGCCACCTCCGCGGTGATGAAATCCTCGACCGCCTGGCGGGCGATGCTGTCGGAGTACTGCTCCGGCGGGGACTTCATGAAGTACGAGGAGGCGGAAAGGATCGGTCCGCCGACGCCACGGTCCTTCGCGATCTTGGCCGCCCGCAGGGCGTCGATGATGACGCCGGCGCTGTTCGGGGAGTCCCAGACCTCGAGCTTGTACTCAAGGTTCAACGGGACGTCGCCGAAGGCGCGACCCTCGAGGCGCACGAACGCCCACTTCCGGTCATCGAGCCATTCGATGTAGTCGCTCGGGCCGATGTGGACGTTGCGCGAGCCGAGGTCGTGCTCCACCTGCGAGGTCACGGACTGCGTCTTGGAGATCTTCTTGGACTCGAGCCGATCACGCTCGAGCATGTTCTTGAAGTCCATGTTGCCGCCGACGTTCAGCTGGTAGGTGCGGTCGAGGACGACGCCGCGGTCCTCGAACAGCTTCGCCATGACGCGGTGCGTGATGGTGGCGCCGACCTGGCTCTTGATGTCATCGCCGACGATCGGCAGACCCGCAGCCTCGAACTTGGCCGCCCACTCGGGGTCGCTGGCGATGAAGACCGGCAGGGCGTTGACGAACGCGCAGCCGGCATCGATGGCGCACTGCGCGTAGAACTTGGCGGCGTCCTCCGAGCCGACGGGCAGGTAGCAGACGACGACATCGACGCGGGCGTCCTTCAGTGCCTGCACCACATCGACCGGGTCAGCAGCGGACTCGGTGATGGTCTCGAGGTAGTACTTGCCCAGGCCATCGAGCGTGTGGCCACGCTGCACGATCACACCGGTCTCCGGGACCTCGGCGATGGTGATGGTGTTGTTCTCCGACGAGCCGATGGCCTTGGCCAGGTCGAGGCCGACCTTGCGATCGTCGACGTCGAAGGCGGCGACGAAATTCACGTCACCGACGTGGTACGGGCCGAACTGCACGTGCATCAGACCTGGAACGCGGCCAGCGGGATCGGCGTGCCGGTAGTACTCGACTCCCTGCACGAGGGAGGAGGCACAGTTGCCCACTCCGACGACGGCGACGCGGATCTCATTGCTGCTCATGGGTGACTCTTCCTGTGGGGTGACGTGGGTGCGTGGTGCGATGGTCAACGGGGGCGGCGGGCGGCCTTCTTGGCCGCCTTCTTGACCGCACGAGCCTGCTTGCGCTCCTGACGCGTGCCGCGCTCGGAGGCGATGAGCTCCTCCAGCCACGAGACCTCGCGCTCGGCGCCCTCGATGCCGTGCTGCTGCAGACGCTCGGCGTAGAGATCCATGCGCTCGTTTGTGCGGTCGAGGGAGTCCTGCAGGGCGCTGAGGCGCTCCTCCAGACGCGTGCGACGGCCCTCGAGGATCCGCAGGCGCACCTCGGCGTTGGTCCGCGAGAAGAAGGCCATGCGGGCGGCGAAGGCCTCGTCCTCCCAGCTCTCCGGACCGGCGTCAGCGACCCAGGACTCAAAGGCCTCCTTGCCGTCGGCCGTGAGCGCGTACACGATGCGCGCACGCTTGGTCGAGACGCCGACGATCTCCTCACGCGCGACCGCGTCGATCTGCTCGATCAGGCCGGCACCGGTGAGCCGATGCAGGCACGGGTAAAGCGACCCGAAGGACAGTGCTCGGAAGGGCCCGAGGATCGCCGTGAGCCGCTTGCGCAGCTCGTAGCCATGAAGCGGACCGTCGGACAGGACACCCAGAACGGTGTGGTCGAGGACGTCGGTGCGCTTGGCCATGTCGGAACTATATATCGACTTGATATGTCGTCGTCAAATATCAACATGATTGTTCCGCACCGTGGGCCTCCGCGGGGGCCGTCGGACTCGCAACCGCTACGTTCAGCACGTGATCCCCCGCCGCGCAGCAGCCGACCTCGGAGTCGGCACCGGCGTCGGAATCTTCTCCGGCGCCTTCGGTGTCGGCGGAGGCATCACCCTGGTGCCCTTCCTGGTGCTCGTGCGGAAGATCCCGCAGAAGCAGGCGCAGGCAACGAGCCTCGTCATGGTGGCCATGGCTGCTGCCGCCGGAGCCGTGCGCTACGCGGTCAACGGTGACGTCGCCTGGTGGCCCGGACTGTTCATCGTCATCGGCGGGTTCGCCGGCGCCTGGCTGGGAGCACACCTGGTGCAGCGCTCGCCCGGGTGGCTCCTGCAGTCGCTCTTCGGGATCATGGTGATCATCGCCGGCATCCGCATGCTTGGCCTAGCCGGCGTCCCCGAGGCTCCGGTGAGCCACCTTGAGGATCCGACCGTCGGGCTCATCGCTGGCTACGTCGCGGCCGGGCTGGGCATGGGGCTGCTCTCCGCCCTGTTCGGCATCGGTGGCGGCATCCTGCTGGTCCCGATCCTCGTCGCACTCTTCGACTACACCCAGCACCTGGCCGCCGGTACGTCCCTGGCGGTCATGGTGCCCATCGCCCTCGTCGGCGCGATCCGGCTCACCAAGCCGGGACTGACGAAATGGGCCGATGGTGCCCGCTATGGCGTCGGCGCGATGGTCGGGGCCTTGATCGGTGCTTCCCTGGCTCTGCTGCTCAGCGGTGGCGTCCTGCGTGGGCTGTTCGGTGTGCTGATGCTGCTCGTGGGTGCGCAGATGGGCTGGAAGGCCTGGAAGTCCCGGCCCCGAGCCGAGTAGCACTCCCACCGCGCCACATGGCGCCGACGCCGACAGAATGCACGCATGCCTGAGCAGATCACTGTCGCAGCAGCCCAGATCGCAACCGTTCCGGAGGACATCGAGACAAACCTCGACACCCATCTGGAGTACATCTCGCGGGCTCGGGCCGAGGGCTGCGACCTGGTCGTCTTTCCTGAGTTGTCCCTCACCGGCTACAGCCTCTCCGCGGAGAGTTTCCGAGTCGCCCGGTCACGTCACTCCGACGTGATCCGCCGCCTCGCGGAAGCGTCGGCCGGCATGACCACACAGTTCGGCTTCGTGGAGGAGGGCCCGGGTGCCCAGTTCTACAACACCACCATCGCCGTGCGCGACGGCGAGATACGTCACCTGCACCGCAAGGTGAACCTGCCCTCC
>JAUHZW010000136.1 GCA_030425745.1 Actinomycetes bacterium | reverse complement strand
CGATGACCTCATCACGGATCTGATCGGACCCGACATACATCGTGCGGAACTTCGCGATGCGGATGATCTGGCCGCCACGGCCCACGCGCTCCTGGAAGTAGAGCATCGGGCCGCGGCTGGTGAGCTTCACACCGATCGCCGCGACGATCATGAACGGCAGGAAGAGCAGGAAGAAGAAACTGCCGACGAGCACGTCGAGGGTGCGCTTGATGGCGCGCTTCGGGCCGGTGAGGTGCGGCTCGTCGAGGTGCAGCAGCGGCAGGTCGGCGGCCATGCGCATCGTGACGCGCGGGCCGGCGACATCGCCGACGGTCGGGGCGACGAGCAGGTCCACGCGCGGACCCTCAAGGCGCCACGCGAGCCGCTGGACCACCTTGGGACCCATGGCCGGAGAGCCAGCAACCGCAACGGTGTCCGCGTCCTCCAGCGCGATGCGGGTCATCACCTCGTCGAGCCAGGCATCCAGCGCAGCCTCGTCGGCGTCCGACTTCAACTCATCGATGACGTCGACGACGGTGAAGCCCGCCACGGGATCACGGTCGAGCATGTCGACGATCTCCGCCATCGCGTCACCCTTGCCGACGACGACGGTCCGGTGCAGGAAGTGCCCGTAGCGGCGCTCGTGCCGCAGCCAGGCGCGAAGCGACCAGCGCACGATGAGCAGAAGAAGGATGCCGACGACGAACGTGATGAGGACGAAGCCGCGGGACAGCTCGAGCTTCAGGGCGAACGCCACGAGCGCGATCGACGCGAACACCATGGCGGTGGCGCCGACGACGCGTTTGAACTCCTCCGAGCCGACACCGAGGATGCGTGTGTCATAGGCCCCGCGCAGGACCATGACAAGCATCCAGGCCGCCACCACGACGACGACGAACGACACGTACGTGGGGTCGTTGAGCTCGACGGAGTACGGGATGGCCCACCGCAGGATGAAGCCGGTGATCGCCGCGACCGTGACGGCCAGGAAGTCGAAGATGACAGCCCGGGTCGCGTAGACGCGCAGGGGGTCACGCTGCAGGTGCGGGCGGTCACGGTGGGAGTGGGCCTCGGCCCAGCCGATCCGCGGAGGCATCCGCAGGGGGATGGTGTGATGGACGTCGTCCGGGGCCGTCACGCCGGGGCGGGGGGTGTCAGCCGGGGTCGCGTTGTCGTCGATCGCCATGCATCACCTCCCAGACGTGTCCGCCCACGGTAGCAGCGGTGTCACGGAACCCCCGGTTCATGACCGGTCAGAGGCAGGGAACCCCGACGGACTCGGCCGCGCGTCGGAGCTTCCGATCGAGGGTCGCGAGGGGTTCACCGGTGGTCATGGCGACGTGGAGATAGGTGGCGTCGTAGGTGGTCAGATGGTGTGTGACGGCGAGCGCCACGATGGCCTCCGGATCGCCCTCGTCGACGACAGCGAAGGGCAGCGCCATCACCTCGCGGAGCAGCCAAGCGCCCTCGGCTTCCGTCAGGGCGTTGTGCCGGCGCCACACGTTGACCACATTCATGACCTCGAACCGCCACAGGTGCGGAACCAGGACGACGTGGTCGTCGAGCAGGTTACGTACGGCGAGGGCTTCGGGTTTCACATCCTCGGCGAACCACTCCATCGCCATGGATGCGTCGAGGATCAGTCCCTTCACGCGCGTCCTTCCTCGATGGCGTCCTTGATCGAGATTCCTCGAGGAACCTTCACCCGGCGCTCATCGACGCGCCGCCAGTACTGGGCCCAGTCACGCCGGGCCGGGCTGTCGTCGACCGGCACCAGTCGCGCCACAGGCCGCCCATGCTTGGTGATCGTGACCTGCTCGCCCGCCTCGACGCGGGCCAGCAGCTCCGAGAGATGGGTCTTGGCCTCGAAGGCGCCCACGGTCGCGGTCATGGAACCAGACTACGTCCAGATCAACCAGTCGCCAACCAGTCTTTTCTCAACCCGCCACCCCGAAAATGCGGCAGTAGGGGCGCGGATCCCGACGGATCACGCGCCCCTACTGCCGCAGAAAGCGGGGGGTTACTGAATGTGTGTGCACCTGCCGGTGCACATCACTGCGTATAGAACCGGACCGGGACCTCGGTCAGGGTCACCTCGGAGCCGCCGGACGACTCCGTGCAGTTGGCCAGCGGGTCGCAGACCAGGGCGGTGCCCTCCGGGGCGGTGTAGGCCACCTCGCCGCTCTGCGCCCACGCCACGACCCACGAGGAGCCCTCGCGGCTGAAGTTGCAGGTCACGGCGCCGTCGGCGGCCTCGTCGCACCCCTCGAACTGGGAGCCGAGCACCCAGTTCTCGACGGCGAAGAAGCCCTGTTCGGCGTCCGAGCCCGGGAAGGCCTGGACACCCAGGAGGTCGTACTCACCGCGCGGGGTCCAGATGTACCAGTACGAGCGGTCGACGCCGTAGCGAAGATCGTCGATGTAGGTGCGGACGACGAACCCGGCAGCGCGCGCCCCGGTGATCTCCTGCTTCGGCAGGTCACCCGGGCCGGCGAGGCCGTAGTTGAGCTCGGTGTCCCACAGCGGCAACTCTGGAGCCCCGGCCTCCGTGAGGTCGGCCCTCACGGCGTCGAGCAGCAGCCCACGGGCGGCGGGATCACCGTCGGCGGCCGGGTAGGTGTGCACCGCGAAGACGTCGACCGGCCAGCCCTTCTCACAGAGCGCGGTGAGATAGGCCGGGAAGAACTTCTCGAACGGACCCGTCAGGCGCGTCGAGGGCGACGCCGACACCACGAGGGCCTCCGGGTCGACCTTCTTGATGATGTCGTAGGCCCGCTTGGTGAGCTCGGCCATCTCCTCCGGAGTGCCGTTCCAGAAGTTCTTGAGGTTGGCCTCGTTCCAGATCTGGTACGCCGAGATGCGGCCCTTGTAGCGGGTGGCCACCTCGGTGACCCAGGCGTCCCAGGCCTTCAGATCCTTGGGGGCACTCGCGGCGCCGGGCTGCGGGTAGTCGTCCTCACCCAGCTCGGTGGCGTTCCACTCCGGGGTGGTGCCGAGCACCATGAGGACGTCGGACATCCCCTTGGACTCGGCGTTCTCCAGAGCACCCTCGAGGTTGTCCCACTTGTAGACGCCGGGCTCGATCTCGATCTGCGACCAGGCCGTGCCGTTGTCCCACAGGCGCAGGGCACCGAACGGGGCCGACGCCCACGCGCCGCCCTCGACGCCCTCGATGTGCATGCCGACGAGGGACGCCGGAAGCCCGGGCACGGCCGGGGCCGCTGACTCCTCGGGAGCAGCGGTCTCACCGCCGCCCGAGGCGTCCGATGATCCCCCCGAGGAGCACCCCGTGATCACGATCGAGGCAGCAGCGAGGACTGCCGGGATGAGGACTAGCTTGCGGGATTGCCGAACCATACGGGCATGCTTCCAATCGTGACCTGAGTGCCGGGCAGCACTGCCGCGCACTCATTGAGGGCGTTGCACTGCTGGGACGCGTTTGCGGGCACCGTGAACGTAGTCTCCGGCCCGCTGGTCCAGGCGATGACCTCGGGGTTCAGGTTGTCCCCCAGCTGGCAGACGTTCGGCTGGCCGGCCTGACCCTCCTGGCAGGAGTAGAAACTGCCGCTGAGCCAGTTGCGGGCCGTCTGGTAGCCGAGGGCGCCGAACGTGCCGTTGTACATCTGGATGCCGACGAGGTTCGAGTTGTTGTACCAGTAGTACCAGTACGCGCGGTCGACGCCGTAGAGCATGTCGTCGAGGTACGTGGCGGCCGTCCAGGCCGCGGCGGTGCCGCCGTCGATGACGACGCGGGGGAACAGAACCGGGGCCGGCGATGCCGTAGTTGATCTCGGTGTCCCACAGGGCCTTGCTCGCCGGGACCTTGCCCTTCTTCATGTCGTTCTGGACCATCTTGATGTAGTTGACGCGGTCAGCCGGTGTGCCCGTGCCCGACGGGTAGCCGTGGAACGAGATGACGTCGACCGGCCACTTCTGCTTCTTCAGCGCCTTGAGGTACTTCGGGAAGAACTTGTTGTACGACTTCTTCAGGCGGACCGTGGTGCTGGCCGCGACGACCTTGGCGGTCGGGTCGTACTTGCGGATGATCTTGTAGGCCTCCTTGGTGAGCTGCGCCATCTGCTCCGGCGTGCCCTCCCAGAAGGTCTTCAGGTTGGCCTCGTTCCAGATCTGGTACGCGTCGATCGAGTCGCGGTAGCGCAGGACGACGGTCTTGACCCAGTTCTTCCAGTCCTTGATGTTCTTCGGCATCGAGGCAGCGCCCTTGTTCGGGTACTTGCCCTGCTTGGGGTTCTTCGCCGCCCACTTCGGGGTCGAGCCCAGCACGTAGAGGATCGACAGGTTCTGGGCGTTGGCGTTGGCGATCGCGGCGTCGAGGCCGTTCCACCAGTACTTGCCCTTCTTCTGCTCCACCTGACCCCAGGTGACGCCGGAGTCCCAGAGGCGCACAGTGCCCTCATTGACGCTGGTCTGCTCACCCTGCGAGATCTGCGGGATGTGCATGCCGAAGTTCAGGTCGGTGTACGGACCACCGGAGGAGTCCGCCATGGCGGGGGCGGTGAGGGTGGCGCCGGTCACGGCCACGGTGGTGGCGAGAACGACGGCGGTCAGGGCACGGCGCATGGAACGGCCTTTCCGGGTGGGGTCAATGCTCGGACGACACTAACCCAGAAAGTCGCGTAGTCCAGCAACCCGACGCGCAGTCGGGGGGTATGCACCCCTAACGGCGCCGCAGCACGTAGAGGCTCTGGCCATCTGTTTCACGGCCGTACTCGAACCGGTCGACGGCCAGACGCGCAGCGTTCACGTGGTCCTCGAAGTGCCAGCGGGCGAAGCGGGTGCAGTGCAGGCGCCCCTTCCACTCCAGGGGGCCGTACCCCTCGGGGTTCTCCTCCCAGCCCTCGACGTCCTCCTCGACGAAGCAGGTCACGAACGCCCTGCCGCCCGGGGCCAGGGCCTCGTGGATGAGCCGGAGGTAGGCCGGGGTGTCGTCGTCGTTCATGTGGGAGAAGACCGAGTAGGCGTAGAAGACGTCGACGGATCCGGGCTCCGCGCCGAGGGTGCGCTCGGGGGTGCCGTCGGGGTTGTAGCGCTCGTTGCTGACGTCGAGCAGGGTGAACCGGAAGCCGGGGGCCGCGAGGTTCTCCTGCGCCCACTCGATGAGCTCGGGCTGGATGTCGACTCCGTGGTAGTCGGCGATGCGGCCGAAGCGCTCGCGGACACCGACGGCCAGGCGGCCGGCGCCGCAGCCCCAGTCCAGAAGCCGGGAGTCCGCGGTCAGGTCGCAGTACTCCTCGAGGCGGTTGACGTCGCGCACGGCCGTGGCGATGAACACGGCGTCGTCCTTGAAGTGCTCGCCACCCATCCGGTACTTGCCGGGGGGCAGGGCCTTGCCGGGGGCCTTCTTCGGAGCAGCGTCCTTCTTCCTGAACATGAGCCGCAGCCTAGTGCTGGGCGCGACGTGCATTGCTGCGTCAGTAGGGGCGCGAGACTCGCTGAGATCCGCGCCCCTACTGCCGCAGCATCCAAAGGCGGTTGTCCACAGGACGGAAATTGGGTCTTCCCGTGACGTTCCCCGGCAACGCATCGTGTCGGGATGACGACGCCTCCGCGCTCCACCGACGCTCACCCGTTCCTCGTGACCCACGACGGCGGTGGATCGGTCACCCGTGGTGAGTCCCGCCACGCTCGCTTCGTGCTGACCAGTCGCGGCGTCCGCCTGCACGTCGACGAGGCCAACGACGTCGCGGCCCGATGGCTCGCGGCGCATCTGCCGCTGCGTTCGGGTGTCGTCCTGTCGCATCCCACGGCCGCCCAACTTCTCGGCCTGCCGCTCCCTCGAGCATTGGAGGACCTCACCGTCGCCCATGTGACGACACCACGCGGTGCCTCGCGTCCGCGGCGCCGCGATCTCGTGAGCCATCACGCGCAGTTGCCGGCGGAGGACGTCGTCCATCTCTGGGGACTGCCCATCACCAGCCCTGCCCGGACGTACGTCGACATG
>JAUHZW010000135.1 GCA_030425745.1 Actinomycetes bacterium | reverse complement strand
CAGGTGTCCCAGAACCAGGCCGAGGTGCAGGCGCTGCTCACCGAGGACCTGTTCGCCGTACTGCCCGTGGCGACCCTCCTGTTCACCGGCGCGACCGACCTGGCCGACGACGGCATCCCCCTCGCCCAGTTCGCCGTCGACGACGTCGAGGCCACCGCGGCCACCCTGCGGGAACGGGGCGTCCGGGTGCTCTACGAGACCGCGAAGGTCGGCACCGGCGGCTCCCTCGTGAACTTCTGCCACCCCAAGGACTGCGGCGGGGTGCTCGTCGAACTCGTGCAGGCCGCACCCGGAGGAGGACACTGATGGAGCAGATCCGCGAGGCAATCGTGACGGGGGCCGACCCCGCCGAGTTCGCATCCCTCGAGGTGCCGGACTCCTACCGCGCCATCACGGTCCACAAGGACGAGCAGGACATGTTCGCCGGGATGTCCTCACGCGAGAAGGACCCCCGTCGATCGCTGCACCTGGACGAGGTTCCCACGCCGGAACTGGCCCCCGGCGAGGCGCTGATCGCGGTCATGGCCTCGAGCATCAACTACAACACGGTCTGGACCAGCATCTTCGAGCCCGTCAGCACCTTCGGGTTCCTCGAGCGGTACGGCCGCAGCCACGCCGACGCCAAGCGCCACGACCTGCCGTATCACGTGATCGGATCGGATGCCTCCGGCGTCGTCCTGCGGGTGGGGCCCGGCGTGAACGCGTGGAAGCCGGGTGACACCGTCGTCGCGCACTGCCTGAGCGTCGAACTCGAGTCCCCGATGGGCCACAACGACACCATGATGGATCCCGAGCAGCGCATCTGGGGGTTCGAGACGAACTTCGGCGGACTCGCCGAGCTCGCCATCGTCAAGGCCAACCAGTTGATGCCCAAGCCGGCTCACCTCACCTGGGAGGAGGCCGCCTCCCCCGGACTGGTCAACTCCACCGCCTATCGGCAGCTCGTCTCCCGCAACGGCGCGGGCATGAAGCAGGGCGACGTCGTCCTCATCTGGGGCGCCTCAGGCGGTCTGGGCTCGTACGCGACCCAGTACGCCCTGAACGGCGGGGCGATCCCGGTGTGCGTGGTGTCCAGCCCGGAGAAGGCCGAGATCTGCCGGTCGATGGGTGCCGAGCTGGTCATCGACCGCAACGCCGAGGGCTACCGGTTCTGGAAGGACGCCACCACACAGGACCCGAAGGAGTGGCAGCGGTTCGGCAAGCGGATCCGCGAGCTCACCGGTGGCGATGACGTCGACATCGTCTTCGAGCATCCCGGGCGCGAGACCTTCGGCGCCAGCGTCTATGTCACCCGCAAGGGTGGCACCATCGTGACGTGCGCCTCGACCAGCGGGTTCATGCACGAGTACGACAACCGCTACCTGTGGATGAACCTCAAGAAGATCGTCGGCTCGCACTTCGCGAACTATCGCGAGGCCTATGAGGCCAACAGGCTCATCGCCAAGGGCATGATCCACCCCACCCTGTCCAAGACGTTCGCCCTCGAGGATGCCGGCCAGGCGGCCTACGAGGTGCACCGCAACCAGCACCAGGGCAAGGTCGGGGTGCTCGCTCTCGCCCCCGAAGCCGGCCTCGGGGTCACGGACCCCGTCCTGCGTGAGCGGGTGGCACCGCAGCTCGACCGGTTCCGCAACGCCTGACGCAACCGGATGCCGGGCTCGTCACCACTTACGATGGGGCGGTGTCCAGCACCCCGAGCGTGACCTCCAGCGCCACCCCCTGGCACCTGGACCGCGGCCGCGCCAAGGGCGAGATGGGCTACCTGCCCGGGCTCGACGGGATCCGCGCGCTCGCCGTCCTCGGAGTCCTGCTCTACCACGCTGATCTCACCTGGATCACCGGCGGATTCCTCGGCGTCGACGTCTTCTTCGTGCTCAGCGGCTTCCTGATCACCTCCCTGCTGCTGGAGGAGTTCGACCGCTCGGGGCGCATCAACTTCGGTCGGTTCTACCTCGGCCGAGCCCGACGGCTGCTGCCTGCCCTGGTCCTGATGCTGCTCGTGGTCGCTACCGTGGTCGCCCTGTTCTTCCGGGATGCCGCCGCTTCGCTGCGGGCCGACATCGTCGCGTCGATCCTGTACGTCAACAACTGGTGGTACATCCTCAACGACGCGTCCTACTTCGAGTTCATCGGTCGCCCACCACTGCTGAAGCACCTGTGGTCCCTCGCTGTGGAGGAGCAGTTCTATCTGGTCTGGCCGGTCCTGGCCTTCCTCGCGATGCGGGTGGCGAACCGTCGCGGCGTCCGGCTCCTCGCCATCGGGCTCGCGGTCCTGTCGACCGGCTGGATGATCATCCTCTCGGTCCAGAACGGCTTTCCCGACTACGCCGACCCCAGCCGGGCCTACTTCGGCACCGACGCCCACGCCATGGGACTGCTCGTGGGAGCGGCACTCGCGACCGCCTGGCGCCCCGGACGGCTCAGAGCCGACGTCCCGGCCGTGGCACGCGGCCTCATCACCGTCGTCGGCATCGGCGCGCTGCTCACCGTCCTCGGCTTCTTCCTGTTCGTGGGCGAGTTCACCCCGTGGATGTACCAGCGGGGCGGATTCCTGCTGCTCGCCCTCGTCGTCGCCCTGCTCATCGCCATGGCGACCCACCCGGCGTCACCGCTCGGCGGGTGGATGGGCACGCAGCCATGGCGCTATCTGGGTCAACGCTCCTACGGCCTGTACCTGTGGCACTGGCCGATCTTCATGCTGACCCGGCCGACACTCGACGTGCCGATCGACGGGATCCCGCTGCTGGCCCTCCGACTCGCCCTCACCGTCGGGATAGCCGAGGTGAGCTACCGCTTCATCGAGATGCCGATCCGTCGCGGGGCCATCGACCGATGGGTGGCCCGGTGGCGGGAGTCGACCGGTCGGGCACGGCGCCGGATGTCCCAGCAGGGGTCGGCGATCCTCGCCCTCGGCGCCGCCATCGTGATCGTCCTCGGCATCTCCCTCGCGAGCGCCCCCGCGCCCGACGCGCAGGAGGCCCTGCCCGACGACGTCGCCGCCGCCATGGGACTGGACGACGGTGGCCCGACCGAGGTCAGCCTGGACGATCCGGAGGAGGGCGCCGAGTCGCTGCCCGTCGGCATGGAGGAGCCCACCCCGAGCGCCGAGCCGAGCGACGCGTCCCCCGGCACCAACGAGAACGGCCGGGTCAGCGCCATCGGCGACTCCGTGATGCTCGGAGCCCGCGACACCCTCAAGGAGGCGATCCCCGGCACGAAGGTCGACGCTGCCGTCTCCCGCTTTCCCGGGGCCTTCGTCGGCAAGCTCAAGAAGTACACCAAGCGCGGCAAGCTCGCACCGACCGTCGTCATCCATGCGGGCACCAACGGGGTCATGCCCGAGGACATGCTCCGGGAGATCCTGGACATCGTGCAGGACGTGCCCCGGGTGGTCGTCCTGACCACGAACATGCCCCGCTCCTGGCGTGCCCCCAACAACAAGGTGATCAAGAGCGTCACGCCCGACTACGACAACGTGACGCTGGTGGATTGGTACAAGGAGTCCAAGGACCACCCGGAGTACTTCGCCTCCGATGGCATCCACCTCACGCCGAAGGGCGCGCGCGTGTACTCGAAGCTGATCAGGAAGGCCGTCGAGGCGCCCGTGGGCGCCCGCTGACCCCTCCACTCGCCCGCGCTACTCCGACAGCGGAGCGGGGAACGTCTCCCCGTCGATCAACGGGTCACCCGTCGATCGCTCCTGAACGCCCTCGACGTCCTCTTCGACACCCTCGACGTCGAGCGTGACATCGCCCAGGTCAGTCGCCAGCCCGGAACCCAGATCGCCGAGACTCGTGCTGGACAGCTGGGTGACGACGAACGACTGCTCCGGCAGCACCGACCTGAGGTGGACGTAGAGCTCCGCCGGCGTTGTCTCCCCGCCGCCGGCGATCACCACCTGCAGCCCCTCGGGCTTCGGCTGGACCCCGAGCACGGCCACATCCGGCTGGGAAACGGCCCACGAGCGGGCCGCCGCGAGCGCGAGCTCCTCCGCGGAGACCTGCTCGACCACTTCCGGAGTGGACTGCGTCCAGGCGAGGCTCACCGTGGGGCGGTATCCGTACTCGGCCGCGAGCAGTTCCTCCAGCGTCGCCACATCCGCGGGTGCCTGCGCGCCGACGGCATCGACGGCGACGGCACCCGAGGTGGTCGACAGGCCGGTGAGCACCAGGCCACGATCGGCGAGCCAGCCCTCCACCACGGGCCGCACGTCCCCGAGAGACAGGGTCGGGGGGGCGACCGGCTCCTCGCCGTTGCGAATGGGCACCCAGAGCACCGATGCCGACATGGGACGCCCGAAGGCAGCGCTCAGATCCGCAGCCAGATCACCGGTCGGCCCGGGAGCCACCGGCCCGGACACCTCGACCGTCACGCTGTCCTGCACGACATCCACCGACTCCAGGGTGTCGGCGGAGTCCGGCCCCATCCAGTTGACGGCGGTCTGTGTCGCGAGCCTGAGCTCCGAGGCCTGGGCGACCGATGCCGCGAACCGGCCGCCCAGCAGCACGGCGAGCACACCCACCGGGATGGCCACCAGGATGATCGCGATCACACTCAGGGTCGTCCGTCGCCGGCGTCGGGCCGGGACGAATCCGGTGACGACGAAGACGATCGACGCCGCGAGCATGATCCCGAACAGGTTCGCGGCGAACAGCAGCGCCGCGCCACGAGCCAGCGGCACCTGGTCCAGCCCGAGGAACACCCCGGCGGCCGCGAGGGGTGGCACGAGGGCCACCGCCACGGCGACGCCCGGCAGCGCTCCGCTCACGTCCTTGCGGACGGTGGCGTAGGAACCGGCCGCTCCCGCGGCGAGGGCCACCACCAGATCGCGGATGTCCGGACTGGAGCGGGACAGCAGCTCACTGGGCAGTCCGGTGTTGGCGAGGGGGATGAAGCGGGCGAGCGCCCAGGCCAGCGCCACGGAGCCGACGACGGACCCGGCGACCAGGAGGGTCGTCGAGGTGAGCCTTCCGCCCCAGCCCATCGTGATGGAGGCGGACATGCCCATGATGGGGGCCATGAGCGGGGCGATCATCATGGCGCCGATCACGACAGCCGTGGAGCCCATCAGCAGGCCCATCGTGGCCACGATGATCGACAGCGTCAGCAGAATCGCGTACTGGCCGATGATGCGCCGGGAGGGCCGCAGCATGAGAGCGTCCATGGCGGCCCGGCGGTCCTCCGCCGACAGGGTCAGCCGGTGCACGCGGTGCCGGTGGTGCGGCAGCTCCTCGTCCGCGTCCGGCGGCGGGGCCGCGGGCTGAGTGTCGGCGGTCATGGCCGGCGCCTCAGGCCCCGGGCCCGCGCTGGCCAAGAAAGTCGACGATCGCCTGAGCGACCGGCGCCGGCGTCTCGACGTTCGCCAGGTGCCCGGCGCCCGGAATCACCACCTCGGTCGGGTCCGGCAGGGCCCGCACCATGACGGCCTGCTCGGGGGCCGGGCTGAGCGTGTCCTCCTCACCCCACAGCACCAGAGCCGGGTCGGTGAAGCCCGCGAGCACCGGCACGGAGTCAGGACGGTGGGCCATCGCGCGTTGGTACCAGGCGATCGACCGACCGTCCGCCGAGGCCAGCCAGCCCCGCACCCGCTCCACGATCTCCGGCCTGGTCTCGTGGGTCGTGCTCCCGACGAGGCCGGGCAGCACGGCCTGCTCCAGGATGCGCGGCACATCGGAACGGGGGGCCTCGCACATCGCGGCCAGCCGTGCGCGGTTCGCACGGGCCTCGACACCATCCGCGGTCGCCTTGGTATCGCACAGCACGACACGGTCCAGGAGATCCGGATGCCGACGCATGAGGTTCATCGCGACGTAGCCCCCGAGCGACACCCCCGCTACCGTCCACGGCCCGTCGCCCGCCTGCATGAGGACCTCCCGGACGTGATCGGCGATCACGTCCAGATCCGGATCCGCTGACGGCAGCGGCTCGGAGCCGAAGCCCGGCAGGTCGGGTGCCACGGCCTGCCA
>JAUHZW010000134.1 GCA_030425745.1 Actinomycetes bacterium | reverse complement strand
GTAGCCGTGGCCGTCGCCCTCCGGCACGGCAGGAGTGCGCACGAGTTCGGCCCAGGACTTCGGCAGGATCTGCTCGCCCTCCCACGCGCCGTCACGCAGCAGGAGTTCTCCCAGCCGCGCCCAGTCGGTGACCGTGCCCCACTGGTACGACGACGCCACCCACGTTCCGGACGTGTCCGTCTCGAGCACACCGGCCTGCAGGCCGAGCGGCTCGAACAGCGTCTGGCGCGGGTACGCCCAGTACTCCTCGTCCGAGTCGAACTGCCCACGGACAACCTCGGCGAGGATGTTCGATCCCGCACTCAGGTATTCCCAGTAGGTGCCCGCCCGATACTCCGCCGGGAAGGAGGCCGCATACGCCGCCATGTCCGGCTCGCCGTAGAGCATCTGCACGACGTCGCCGGTGGACGAGTAGCTCTCATCAGCACCGAGGCCGGAGCGCATGTAGAGCAGGTCGGCCACGGTGATCGCGGCGCGCTCGTCCGCACGCCACGATGCCACCCACTCCGGCTCTCGATCGGCCGGGAACGCATCGACCACCGGAGTCTGGAGATCCAGGCCGACCTCGTCGAACCTCGTCACCGCGAGCATCGCGGCAACGGTCTTGGTCATCGACCAGCCGTGCAGGGAGACACCCGGCGGCATGACGTCGGACTCTCGCGTAACCAGCAGTTCACCGAGATGCACCACGGCCACAGCACGGGTGTTGGCGCCCAACGGATCCCCGGCATCCGCAAGGGCCGCATCCACGACAGCGTTCAGACCGGGCACGTCGACGGTGGGCGGCCAGGCGTAAGCCGGCTCGTCGCCCTCCGGCCATGGTCCGGGCTGCACCTCGGTGGCCGCATAGGGAACGGTGGACGGGTCCGGCTCCATGTCGAGCACGCAACCACGCTCACCGAGGAATGCCGCCTCGCGGCTGATGACTCCGAGGAACCGAGCAGTGACGCTGCGCTCCTCGGTGTTGATGTCGGCGGAGATGAGCGCGAGCGCCGGATCAGCGGGCAGCACGTCGGAGTCGAGCATCTCCTGCGCAGAGACTTCGCGGCCGCCGACGAACACCGATGAACAGACGGTCTTCGCTGCCATGCCCGCGGCGTTCTGGGGGATCCCGGACGACACCAGATAGATGCCGGCGACGACGACGAGGATCAGCACGGTCCACAGCACGAGGACCACACCGATCAGCAGACCGCGACCGAGCGTCCTCACCAGCCCACCGCCACGTCCGTCACCATGGGCACGAGTCTGGCAGGACGAAAGTCCTGAAACTCTCGTTCCGCATGACTCACCGGCAATCGGGCGAGACACTCCGGACATGAACATCGTGAAGAAGTCCCTCATCGCCCTCGCTGGCACCGCCGTGCTGACGGTCGGCCTCGCCGCCCCCGCCGCGCAGGCGGACGACTACCAGTTCATGAAGCCGCAACTGCTCGAGCAGGCTGTGCTCCGGGTTCAGATGCCGACCTCCCTCGGCGCGTGGGAGCAGTACCTGTACTTCACTGACACCGATGCGCAGTTGACTCGCCCCACTGTCTGCTGGGGCGCCAAGGGGCCGATCCAGTTGCCTAAGGCCAAGAACGTCGGAGCGGTGAACTACCAGGTGAACCAGAACACGAACGGCTCCATCTCGATCTACCAGTATGCGAATCAGGCCGATGCCGATGCCGCACTGAAGGCGCTGCAGTCCGCCAACTGCGACGGCAAGCCCAAGGTGCCGACGGAGGGCGAGACGATGGTCAAGGGTGACCAGGGCTACGACCAGATGGATGCTGCCTTCACCGGTCTGAGCTCAGCGATGACCTACGTTGACGGGGACCTGCGCGGCTACGTCAGCACGAAGTCAACGATGCGTGGCCTTGCGCTCGTGCAGACCCAGGTCCGGCGATTCGTGAAGACCCCGCAATCGATGTCCCAGCAGCAGAAGGGGCTCGACCGGGTCGGAAACGTCAACAACCGGTGGCATGCCAAAGCCGTGAAATCGCTGGAGAGCTTCGGTCAGGGGACGGCGCGCTGACTGGCGCTGTTCCGAACCCCCACGCTCACGAGCTGCAGGGACGTGGGCGTGGGGGCCTGCTGTCCTACTCGATCTGAATTCGCTCGTCCTGAAATTCGACCTCAATATGCAGGGTGGCACCGAGGGCCTCAACGTAGCGTCGCAGGGTGTCCACCTGGGCGCGCTCGATGTCGCCATGCTCAATGCGCGAGACTCGGTTCTGACTGACGTGCAGGCGCTCGGCCATCTCCACCTGGGTGAGGTCGAGTGCCTTGCGGAGTTCACTCAGCCGGTAGGCACTGACCTCAGCCAGCATCCGCCGTTTGTGGTCGTCAACAGCGGTGCGATCCACCGCCCGCTCTGCGAGCTGCTCCGACAACGACTTGCTCACTGCTCCCCGCCTTTCCCCAGTCGAATCAGATGACGATCGAGAAGGTCATCCGCGAGAGGGACGTTCCTTGCGTACCAGCGATTCCACTTCCCGGCCTTGTCTCCGGCCACCAGGAGGACCGCTCGGCGTCGTGGATCGAAGGCGAACAGCACCCTGATCTCCGAACGCCCCCGGGAACCTGGTCTGAGCTCCTTCATGTTGCGGTGCCGAGATGCATGCACGGAGTCGACCAGAGGGCGCCCCAGCGCTGGCCCGTGCTCCTCGAGGAGCTCCAGAGCGGCGATCACCAACTCGTAGGACTTCTGATCCAGTGATGCCAGCCACCCGTCCACCAACTCCACATCCACATGCCAGGGCGACATCACAATACACCTTCTGAGTTATATATCCCACGCGGTGTACTCCAAGGGACAAGGGACGTGGCCAGACGCGAGGGCATCCGTGAACGCTACGGAGGGCAGCGGCGATGTCACAAGACGGTACTTCTCCCACTGTGGACAACGAATGGAGTACCTCAACGACACCTGGCGTTGATCACACAGTGCCACCGGTAGTGAACTCCTGGCGAAGATGCTGATCAGCTGAGAGGGGCCGGACGCCCCGTCTCCAGTTCCTCACGCAGGGCCCGCAGTTGGGCCTCGACCGAGTGGGCGACGGTGCCGAGCCTGGACATGGTCTCGGCACCGTCCATGCTCGTGTCGAAGGGCACGGGGGCCGGCAGTCGCGCCTCATCCGGCACCGGGCCGAAGTCGACCATCCCGGGATCGAGGTCGAAGACCTCGCAGGTCGCCATGGCGAGTTCACGGCGCGTCACCGCCGTGCCGCCAGCGAAGTGAAGGATGCCGTCCACCCCGCGGTCGATGCCCCGACCGAGCAGGGCGCCGATCTCGGCCGAGATGATCGGCGTCGCCACGTTGTTGATGTGCGGGTCCTCCCACACCGTGTAGCGATCGCCGCGGGACAGTGAATCCACGAGGGACAGGACGAAGAACCCGAAGCCGACGTCCTGCGTGCGCGGGCCGTGCTTCTTCGTCTGGTGCAGTCCCTGCACGCCGCCCACGCGCGCGACGAACCCACGATCGGCGCGGTTCAGCACCGCGAGTTCCGACGCGACCTTGAGGACGCCGTAGTAGTTGACCGGGTTGGGCGGGAAGTCCTCCGCGTACAGATGCCCCACGCCGTCGAAGACCCAGTCAGACGAGATGAGGGCGACCTGCGCACCCACCACGTTCGCAGCATCGATGACGCGGTCGGTCATCCCGACGTACGCGTCCCACCCGGCTCGACGGTCGGCGTACATGAGCGCGAAGTCGTTCAGGATCGCCAGATGGGCCACGGCGTCGGCGCCATCGAGCACGCGCTCGAGGTCGGCCACGCTGCCCGTGTCGGTGAGCTCCCACGCCCAGGGGAAGTCCTCACCCGGATCACTGCGCACCAGACACGTGACGTCATGTCCCTTGTCGGCGAGCACAGCGGCGACGGTTCCGCCGACGAAGCCGGTGGCACCGGTGACCGCGATGCGCGCCACCGTCAGCCGATCTCGGAGATCTTGACCGGGCGGTCCTCACGCATCGACTGGCCAGCCGCCATGGCGATCTTCGTGACCTGGATCGCGTCGTTGCCGCCCGCAGGAGACGGACCGCCACTCACCAGGTACTCACGGAAGGCCGCCCACTCGCGTCGGTAGGCCGGCATGTAGCGATCGAGAAAGAACCAGGCCAGCGGTTCCGCGCTCGCCCCGCCCTTCGTCAGCAGTCGGCCGTAGTGCGCCGACTCGTTGTCCGAGACAGCCATCCCTCCCGAACCGAAGGCCTCCAGCCGCTGGTCGTACCCGTAGACAGCCTCGCGACTGTTGTCGATCGTGGTGAAGGTGCCGTCCGCATGGGTCAGGATGACCACCGCGGTGTCGACGTCGCCGGCCTCGCCGATGGCCGGGTCGACACGCACGGATCCCTTGGCGTAGACCTCAACGACGTCGCTGCCCGCGACGAACCGAGCCATGTCGAAGTCGTGGATCATCATGTCCATGAAGATGCCGCCGCTGACGGCGACGTACTCCACCGGCGGCGGTGCCGGGTCGCGGCTGGTGATCCGCACCAGGTGCAGGTCACCGATCGTGTGCTCGGCCACCGCGTCGTGCACGGACTCATGGCCGGGATCGAAGCGCCGGTTGAACCCGATCATGAACGGCACCTCGGCAGCCTCGACTGCTGCAACGCCGCGCTCGACCTCCGCGAGGTTCAGGCTGACCGGCTTCTCGCAGAAGATCGGCTTGCCGGCCTCGGCGGCCGCCACGATGTAGTCCACATGGGTGTCCGTGCTGCTGCAGATCGCGACCGCATCGATCTCCGGGGATGCGAGCATCTCCTCGATCGTCATGACCGGAGCGCCCGTCGCCTCCGACACGCTCTCGGCCGCAGCCGTCATCACATCGGCGACGCCGCCGAGCGCCAGCCCGGGCACCTCGCGCGCGATGATCCCCGCGTGCATGCGACCGATCCGGCCACAGCCGATCACGCCGATGCGCAGGATCGGACCCTCCGGTCCCGAATCGACGCCGAAACCTGCACCCTTGCTCATGTACCCACTCTTCTCTCGATGGGACGACGGACTGCGGACATGCGAGCCACACCCTTGCACGGTCGGGCCGCGCAGGGACGAGCGGGAGGTGCTATCGCACGCCCTCCAACTCGTGCGCGAGCGCATCGAGTTCGGCTCCACCCGCCATCGCCTGGACGAGTTCTTCCTTCGTGGCTGACTCGCGCACGAACTCGTTCGTCATGCGACCGCGGTTCAGCAGGTAGAAGCGATCCCCGACGAGGAAGGCGTGGTGCGGGTTGTGGGTGATGAAGACGACCGCGATACCGCGCTCGCGTGCCTGCAGGATGTACTTCAGCACCACACCGGACTGCTTGACGCCCAGCGCGCTCGTCGGCTCGTCCAGGATGAGCACCTTCGCTCCGAAGTGAACCGCGCGTGCGATCGCCACCGCCTGTCGCTCACCGCCGGACAGAGTGCCCACCGGCTGCTCGAGATCACGGATGTCGATGCCCATGTCGAGCAGCTCTCGACGGCAGGTCTCCTTCGCGTACTTGACGTTGAGCATGCTGAAGGGTGGGACCCCCACCGTCGGCTCATTGCCGAGGAAGAAGTTCCGCCACACCGACATCAGCGCCACGGTAGCGAGGTCCTGATAGACCGTCGCGATGCCCGCGGAGAGTGCATCTCGTGGCGAGGAGAAGACCTGCGGGGTGCCCTCGACGAACACCTCGCCGCTGGTGGCCTGATGGACACCGCTGAGGATCTTGATCAGTGTGGACTTGCCCGCCCCGTTGTCGCCGAGCACGCAGGTGACCGTGCCGGGGTCGACGTGGAGGTTGATGTCTGACAGCGCGATGACGCTGCCGAACGTCTTCCCCACGTCCTTCATCTGGAGCGCGGGGACGATCGCAGAGTTCTCCGTGGTCATTTTCGTGCTCCCTGTGCGCGGCGGCCGATGAACGTGTTCACGAGGACGGCGATGAAGAGGATGATGCCGAGGAACAGCCACGTCCAGTCGGTGTTCCAGCCCGCGTAGGCGATCCCGATGAAGGC
>JAUHZW010000133.1 GCA_030425745.1 Actinomycetes bacterium | reverse complement strand
CTCCGACCGGTGATTCCGCGTACGGGTCCCACAGGCTCTCCGCGGCGATCTGGGCCGCGAGGATCTCCACGGGCACGGCGTCGCAGCGGCGGGAGGCCTTGACGAGGACGGCCTGCAGTTCGGCGGGGACGACGAGCGGTCGGTTGGTGACCCGCTGGCCCTGGGGCGTCGACGTGAACAGGCTCCAGGCCCCGGCGGCTGCCGTGCCGACGAGGGCGATGAGGGTCACTGCGGCGACAGTGGCGGTGAGCCGGCGACGGCGTCGGTAGCGCGCTCGGTAGCGCTCCGCTCCGCTCCTGTCACTCACCCCGCCACGGTAACCCGGCGGCCTCGGTGTTTGGTCAACCGCCCGGCGCCCGCGTACCGTGTCGGGAGTGAGCAGTCAGCCGCCGGTGCCCCGTGACCCGGCTCCAGCCTCGGGCTCGAGTGCGACAGGAGCCGGGGTCCCTGATCTGACCCGTGGTCAGGTCGAGGGCATGTTCGAGGAGAAGCTGCGCGAGGCGTTCTCGGCGCTCGGCTGCTTCAACCTCGCGGTGTTCGGCAAGACGGGTGTCGGCAAGTCCACCCTGGTGAATGCGATCTTCGGCCAGGACGTGGCCCGCACCGGAGTCGGCAGCCCGGTCACGCGGGGCCTGGTCTACTACCGGCACCCCGATGGCTTCCTCGGCGTCTACGACTCCGAGGGCTTCGAGACCGGCACCGCGGGTGATGCCATCGTCGCCGGCCTGCGCTCCCTGATCGCCGAGCATCGCACCAAGGCGGTCGACGAGCAGATCCACGCCGCCTGGTATCTCGTGCGGTGGTCGGATCGCCGGTTCGAGCGCGGTCAGGAGCAGTTCGTCCGGGAGTTGGCCGATCTCGGCCTGCCGGTGATCGTGGTGCTGACCCAGGTGCCCAATCATGACGGAGAGATCCATCCCGAGGCACTGGAGTTCGCCCGGTACATCGAGAGTCTGGACCTCCCGCTGAGCCCGCACGGGCGCGTCGTGCTCACCAATGCTCTGGAGGACCGTTTCTCCGGCAGCCCGGTGTTCGGCCTGACCGAACTCCTCGACGACACCTATGCGGTGATCCCGGCAGCGGCGGAGGCGGCACTCACTGCCGCGCAGATGCTGGACGTGGGGCGCAAGAAAAAAGCCGTCGCGGCGATCATCAACCAGGCCGTCGTGGTCGCCGCTGGGGTAGGCGCAACACCGATCCCCTTCGCTGACGCGGCGCTGCTCGTCCCCAACCAGGTGACCATGATCGCCCGGATCACTGCGGCCTACGGGCTGCCACCGAGCCGGTCCCGGGCGCTCGCGACAGCCGGGTCCGTGGTGCTCACCGGTGGCGCGACCATGGCCGGTCGGTATGCGGTGACGAGTCTGCTGAAGTTCGTCCCGGGTGGCGCCGTGGCCGGATCGGCCATCTCCGCGACCGTGGCCGGCACCCTGACCAAGACCGTCGGTCACGCCTGGGCCCGGGTGTGCGAGTACGCCCTCACACTGGACGACTCCAGTCGCATGGCGTTCCTCGACAGCCCCCAGGTCATGGAGCAGTTCATGCGCAACCTGAAGGATTCCAAGGTCCGGTCGTGAGCGCTCCACTCGTCCGCTAGCGTCAGTGGTGGACGAGGGAGGACCCATGAAGAAGGCAGTGGTCGTGATCGCCGCCGTTGCAGGTGCGGCGGCAGGCGTGGTGATGTGGCGCCGACGCGGCGCAGCACAGGAGGTCGGCAGCACCGCGAGCCTGTGGGCCGACTCGGTCTCCAGCGCGGCGGACTCCGCTGCAGGCGCGGTGGCCGGTGCCGCGCATCGGGTGTCCGGTGCCGCTGACTCAGTGGCGCAGCGCGTGGCCGACAGCGCTGCGACCGTCGGGGCGAGCACCGCTGATGCGGCCGATGCCGCGAGCAAGGTCGCGGGCGAGATCGCCGATCGCGCAGCTGACACCGCGCACGAGGTCGCGACCGTCGTCGGTGAGGCGGCCGAGGCGGCCGCCGAGGATGCTGCGGCGGACGAAGCGCCGGCCGCCCCGGCGAAGAAGGCTGCCGCGAAGAAGGCCCCGGCCAAGAAGGCTGCCGCGAAGAAGGCTCCGGCCAAGAAGGCTCCGGCCAAGAAGGCCGCGCACCCGGAACCGTCGCCGGAGGGTGACGCGTCCGACTCCTAGGCCCTGCCTTCGCTGAGGGCGAACGCGTCAGCGGGTCGGGAACATCGGGGCGTCACCGTGCGTTGACCGATATGTCGGGGCACTCTGGTGTCTGATTCCGACCAGAGCGAAGGAGGAGGGGCATGCGTAGCCCGGAGGAGCTGTTCACGATCCATCGGGAGGCCGAGTTCGACGAGGCTCCCGTTCTGGTCTACGCCTTCGCCGGATTCGTCGATGCCGGTGCCGGCGTGCGCATCGCAGCCGATCACATCCTCGCGACGTGTCAGCACCGCCTGCTCGCCACCTTCGATGTCGACGAGCTCCTCGACTATCGCGCCCGTCGCCCCCGAATGACCTACATGGTCGACCACTTCTCGTCCGTCGAGGTTCCGCAGATCAGCCTGCATGAGGTGACCGACGGCAACGGCACGCGCTTCCTGCTGCTGACCGGCCCGGAGCCGGACTACCAGTGGCAGCGCTTCCTTGCCGCGGTGGATCTCATCGCGCAGCGGTACCGGGTGCGGCTCGCTGTCGGCCTGTCGGCCATCCCGTGGCCCATCCCGCACACCCGCCCGCTGGGTCTGACCGTGCACGGCAACGAGCCGTCCCTGGTGGCCGGGCACCCGTCCGTCGTCGGCGAGGTGGAGGTCCCCGGCCACGTGGGGGCGATGCTGGAGCTGCACCTCGGTCAGCACGGCTTCTCCTCGATGGGACTCACGGCCCAGGTCCCGCACTACCTCGTGCAGTTCGAGTTTCCGCGCGCCGCATCGACGCTGATCGCGGGCATCAGCGCGGCCACCGGGCTGGTGCTGCCGACGGCGGCCCTCGAGCCGTCGGCTCGGCAGGCCGATGCCGAGGTGGCTTCCCAGATGCAGGGCAATGACGAGTTCGCCACCGTGGTCGCGGCTCTGGAGCAGCAGTACGACCAGATGATGGCCATCGGATCCGGCCCTGCCGACCAGGGCACGATCACCGAGGCGGAGATCCTCAGCGGCGACGAGATCGCCGCGCAGGTGGAGGAGTTCCTGTCAAGCCTCGGCGATGACGACCCCAAAGCGGACGACGCCTAGTCAGCCGATCTCAACGGCAGGTCGTGCCGACCTTCGGGAGAGCCCCGGTGACGAGGTAGTCGTCGACGATCCCGTTGACGCAGCCGGACCCGCCTCCATAGACCGTGTGGCCGTCGCCGCGATAGGTCAGCAGCGTCGACGTCGGCAACTGTCGGTTCAGGGCCTGAGCCCACGCGTAGGGCGTCGCCGGGTCGTAGGTGCCGCCGATGATCAGGATCGGCGAGGTGGTGTCGGAGTCCGCCGGAGCGGGCGGCACCGAGGAGTGCCCGTACCAGACCGAGCAGGGGGCGTTGCTCCACGACATCGCGCGTGCCATGAGCGGCACGGGTGCATCCGCCGCCCAGCGGGTGGCTGCCGCCTGCAGTCCGGCGCTGTCCGGCGCGGCGGGGGCGTCCCAGCAGGCGATCGCCGGGAAGGCGGATGCCATGTTCGAGCCGTAGCGGTTCGGGGCCAGTTCATCCGAGGCGTAGGCGGCCATCTCGGCCAGCCCCAGGCCGTCGCCGATCACTGCCTGACGCAGGGCCGTACGAAGGCTGGGCCACAGGCTGGGGGAGTACATCGCGTAGAAGATGGCGTTGATCGCCTCGGACTGCACGAGTCGCCGGCCCCGATGGGTGGGCAGGGGGTTCGTGTCGAGGTCGGCCAGCAGGGTGTTGAGCCCGGCGAGCACATCCTTGGCGCTGCCCTTCCACGGGCAGGCGGGACGACCGGAGCAGTCCTTCGCGAAGCGGGTGAGGGCGAGCTGGAAGCCGTCCGACTGATCCTTGGACACCTCCATGATGTCCAGGCTCGGGTCGACGGCGCCGTCGAGCACGAACCGGCCGACGCGGTCGGGAAACAGTTCCGCGTACCGCGTGCCCAGGTAGGTGCCGTAGGAGTAGCCGAGCAGGTTCAGGGAGTCGTCACCGAGGGCCTCGCGCAGGATGTCCATGTCGCGGACGGTCTCCTCCGACCCCACATGCCGAGCGATCTCGGGGGATCGGCGCAGGCAGCCGTCGGCGAGGGCCCGGGCCCGACGCATGAGGACGGCCCGCTCCGCCGCGGTGTCCGGCGTCATGTCGGTGCGCAGCCACCGGGTCGTCTGGGCACCGGTGAGGCAGCTGATGGGGGCGGACTGCCCGACACCACGCGGGTCGAAGCCGACCATGTCATAGGCCCGACTGACCTTCTTCTCCAAGGACGCCGACAGATACGAGGCGTAGTCCAGACCCGGGACCCCCGGGCCCCCGGGGTTGACGACCAGAGAGCCGATCCGCTGGTCGGCGGTGCCGGTCGCCGCGGCGCGGGAGACGCGCAGGCGGATGGTCTCGCCCGCGGGATCGTCGTAGTCCAGGGGCACCGTGAGCCATGCGCAGCGGCCCTCAGCGCAGGACTCCCAGTCGAGGGTCTGGGTGTAGAAGCGGGCCAGGCCGGTGTCCGGCGCTGCCAGGCTCGTCTCCGATGCTGCTTGAGCGTCGTCCGGCGCGGCCGTGGCCGAGGGGGCGAGGGCGGTCGGGGCCAGGGTGACGGCGAGGCTCGCGCTGAGGGCGAGCGAGACGAGGCGGGTGCGCACGGGATCACGGTACGTCACGGGTGAGTTGCGCCACGGACGCGCGTGGCGGTCCCGGGTTCACGGTCGGTGGGGGAGTACAAAGGTGGAAGGCCCCTCGAAGTATGAGTTCGAGGGGCCTTCACATGGCCGGACTCCGGACCGGACCCGCCAGCACTCGGGCGTCGTCGTGGCCACCTGTCGGTGATCCGCCGCCGTTCGGACCGAGTTCCGGCCGACCGCACTGGGTGAGTGCGGTGAGGAGAGTTGTACTCGCACCCACGGGGGCTTCGCAGCCGGTTTCGCAGGATCACTGCGAATCTGTGGACAGTGCGTCGTCGCACTGCGCACAGAAGTGGCCTCTCGTCACGTCTGCCACGCCTGTCACGCCTCTACGAGGAAGTCGATGACGAGCCGGTTGAAGGCGTCGGCGTGCTCGATCTGCGTCCAGTGCCCGCAGCGGCCGAACAGGTGGGCCTGGGAGTCGTCGATGAGGGCCAGCAGGTCGGTGGCGTTGCTCGGCGGGATCACCCGATCGTCGCGGCCGTGCACGATGAGGGTGGGCGCGGTGATCGCCGCGATGTCCTCGACCCGGTGCGTGATGGCGTCCAGCGCCTGCTGCCGAGGGGCGGGGAACATGCTGCTGAAGGCCTCCTGCACGCCCGGGCGGATGCTCGCGCGGTAGCGCAGTTCCGCCAGATCACGGCCCACCAGACCTCGATCGTGCGCGAAGATCTCGAGCAGTTCCTCCATGGCGTCGACGGATGGCTCGTAGCCCCACACGGCATCGAGGCCGGCAGTGAGTTCGAACGGCACGCCCGCTGCCCCCATCAGCACCAGCCGATCGACCCGATCCGGGTGATGGATCGCGAGGGACATGGCGAGCGATCCGCCGAAAGAGTTGCCGACGACGTGCGCCCGCTGGATGCCCAGAGCATCGAGCACGCCGACGGCATGAGACGTCCACGTAGGGAGGTCGTAGGTGACGTCGCTCGGGCGCTCGGTGAAGCCGAAGCCGACGATGTCCGGGGCGATCACGCGGAAGCGCTCCGCCAGTGCCGGGATCGTCAGGCGCCAATTGGCCCACGCGGTCACTCCCGGGCCGGATCCGTGCAGCAGGAGCACCACCGGTGCGTCCTCGGGCCCCGCGACATGGATGTTGGTGGAGATGCCGCCGGCGGTGAGCACGTCGCCGACCTCGGGAGAGTCCTCAGCAGCAGTCACGTCGTCATTGTGCTCCGGTCCGAGATGGTCACTCGCG
>JAUHZW010000132.1 GCA_030425745.1 Actinomycetes bacterium | reverse complement strand
AGCGGGTACCCGCGCAGGGTGATCCCATCGGTGAGCAGCGCGGGAATCTCGATGTCCTGAGGTTCGGGAAAGACGGGGTCTCCAACGTTGACGTCTACTCCGATGCGAATGGTCATCGTCGCCAATATGTAGGTGAGCTTGACGCGGATGCCCGAGTACTGGTCTTCGTCTCTGATCACCTGCGACACAATCGAGCTGCCATCGAGCACGAGTCCGTCGGGCATGTCGATCGCCGCGATGCTGCTGATTCTCGCTTCGATGACACTGCGGTCATTGTCGAGTTCGAGGGCCAGAAGGTCTGCGTCCCGGGTGGGTCGGCGGGCGTCGTATGCCGCGAGGAGGACGCCACCTTTGAGCACAAAGGCTTCACGATCATCGGAGGCAGCAAGCCGGCGCAAGAATCCCTCGAGCCCGTACAGCATGGCCACCTGGTCGAACACTTGCCCGGTAGCGCGCGCGAGTGCCTGCAATGCGAGGTACTGCTCTCCCCCACGCCGAGTGCGATCCACCTTCACAGGAGCACCTGCAGCACATCGATCAAGCCGGCTCGCGCATGGGGCCAGTGCTGAGCGATGTCCAGCAGCGTGGATGGCTGGGATCCCCTGCGCCGGAGCCATGCACGCAGCGCCTCGATCGCCTGCTCGCGCGGCAGCCCGATTCGGGGGTTGAACGCATCGACGATTGATCTCGGCGCGTCATAGATGCCCATGGTCAACCCACGTCCGAACTCGAATGAAACCCTGCCGATCGCGAACGTCGCCGGCTCGTACTGATGCCACTGGACCGGCGCGGCGATTCGGGCGCGATGCTCACCACGAGGAATCGCGAGGTCCAGGCGTGCGGGGATCTCGTCAATGAGGTCATGTCGGGCCAGAGCCGACGTCAGGCAGATCGTCGCGTGCGGGGAACGGAGGTGGGCTTCTGTCAGGTCAAGGTCAAGCGGCCCGTCGCGCTCGTCCACGTACAAGCCATGAGCGAAACGAGCGAGTTCGCCTTCCCGGGCCAGCCGCTCGAGCACATCGTCGGACAGGCCCGCGTCCAGGGCCTGGCGACGACTGAAGGCAGCCGGGAGCATGCTCAGAAGGGGCGTGGGATCCACGCGGGGTTTGGCCATCACGCTCCCCTCCTCACAAATACTCAAATAGTATACCCACACAGGCCTCTCTGAGAAGACTACTTGGGTATTTGGAGGCTGAGCGCTGGGACCTTCCTGTCCTGACACGAGTGCAGCACCTCACTGGACTGCTGCTCCGGCCACCTCGCGAATCGGTGCCTGCGTCACATCGGCCCACGCCTGGATGGCCGCCGCGACTGCGAGGGCACAACCCGGCAGGAGTTGATGGCTGCCCTGGTTCACGATCAAGGTGCGCAGCGCACGAAATGCCCGACCCTTGCGGGCCAGAGCCAGCACGTCAGCGGCGGCCCGCTCCCCCGTCCAGTGCCCCGGCGGCAGTCTCACGCTCATCGCCAGTCCTGCCGGTGCGACGGACTCCCGTTCGCAAAGCCATTCATCCAACAGCCCCAGCGCCAGTCCGATGCAGCCAGCGACCGTCGCAGAGGAGTCATCCGGCGACTCCGGCGTGACTTGGTCGAGGACGGCGGCCGCGAGAACCGTGTCTCCGCTGATGATGCCCTCAGCCGCGACACGCATTGTCGCCGCGGCGAGCTCACGGGCCCTTCCCACCGGAGTGAACAACGCCATGTTGCGCCGCTCGACGGCGCGGTCCAACGCGGCCTGCAATGTCGGAACATCCACGTCATCGAGACGGCTGACATCGATCCCATCCTCAGCCAGCAATGGCGCCAACTCACGAAGCAGGTCGTCGGCCAGTCCGTGCTGGCGTTCCAAACGCGGAGGACGTGGCATCGGCTCCGGTTGGCTTCGTCGTAGGTCGGGCACTCACCCATCGTGGCAGGCCCAACTGGACCCAGAACGCCACAACACCCGGGAGAAAATGCGAGGTATCAGACGGATCCAGGTCGTTGATCACCATGACAGACCACCATCACGTCACCAGGAGCAGCCGCCCACCATCAACGGGCACCGCGGACGCGCACGACGCGAGCCGTCCATCGTCAATAAACCTGTCAACAAACCCCTCCGCGAGGGGCTACTGAACCGGGGCGAAATGGGACAAGGCCCCCCCGTTGGGAGGCCTTGTGCCATTTGGTTGGTAGCGGGGCGAAACTGGAACGGCGCGACCATCGGGTTGCGTGCCCACCGAGATCCCCTCACGAAACCGCACTTCTGCACCCCTCCTGCACCCCCGGGGAGTGCAAACCCTGCACCCCCCTTGTCAACATTCACGCCGTGCGCGGAAGATGTCCCGGTAGATGATGACGTCAGGGAGACTACTTCCGACGAGTGACAGACGGCCGGGGGAACGGCTCGGGCCGCGAGTACGACGTCACGGCTGCCGCTTTCAACAGCGGCAATGACTGCCTGGCTTGCGGCCGCTACGTCAAGCGTCCAGCCCGTGGACCCGGGATCGAGGACCAGATCCCGGCGCGCAGGCCGGATGGCCGGCTCGCGCGGTGCCGCGGCAAGGCCCGCCGTCCGCTCGGCGACCACCTCCGACAGCCGCTCGCGATCGATCTCCATGGCGCTCGTGACGTGGGTTGGCACGGTGAGCCAGCGCCAAAGCCCGCTCGGCGACCACCCGGGCGCCTCGACGCCGTCGATGGCGCCATCGGTATCGAGGGTGAAGCCGGCTCGGGCCGGCACGATCGTGGTTGACCAACCGTCGGGGCCGGAGAGCCGCACAGCCTGGTCAAGCCGGACCGAGGCACCCGCCCGGGCGATCCTTGCGGCCTCGTCGCGGGAAAGGCCATCGACGGATGCTCCATCGACCGTGGCGTTGCGCGGCATCCGGTCGTTGGCGGACAGCCCAGCGAGAAGGTAGGTAGCAGAGGCTGCGGCGAGGAGGACGGTGGAAGCGACTGTCATGATGGTCAGGCGCCTTCCTCGCGCGGGCCGCTGTGCTGGGGGCGACCCATCGGGGTTACCCGTCGCCGGATCAGAGGCCGTCGTGTCGCTCACTCCGCGTACCTCCCCTGCCGACTCGTGCCTCTGCGGTGCGGGATCTATCGTCGGCGAGGGTGCTCGTGACCGCGGTGAAGACAGGGGCACCTTGATCGGATCTTCATCGCCCGTGCTTCCGGGTGCACCGAGTCGGCGAGATCACTGAGTTGCACCCTTCCGTGCAGGCAGGCTTCGCCCGCCCGCGGCAATCTCGACGAGAGTGGCCACATCGTGGTCCGATTGCGCGGCGTCGCCGGACTTCATGAGACCGGCGATCTCGACGCGGGTCGCCCCGGCGTCAGCAGCGGGGTACGCCTTGATCCAGAGTCGACGCCGGCGCACACTCAATGAGGCAACGAGACCGCACATTGCGCTGACTGTGGCGATGAGGGCCAGTTCCTTGCCGGGGTCGTTGGCGATCTGGAAGGAGGCCCAGCGCTGATAGCCCGTGAACTCGACGCGTCCGGCACCCGCCGGCAGCGTCCACGCTTCCCCTGGGCGGAGTGACTCGAGGCCCAGTTGGCTCATCGCGTCCGTGTTCAACGTGTACACACTCTGCGGGCGACCCGATCCCAGACCAAGGTCTCCGCTGAATGCCGAAAGGAACACAGCCGGGTAGTCAGGGGCGGGGAAGGTCGAGAACGGGCCCCTTTCCCGGCTCAGGGCAGCAGTCGGCGCGAAGATGCCAGAGAATCCCAAGGGTGGTTGCGCGTCGGGAACCTTGATGACGCCAGTGGAGGTGAAATTGCCATCCTGAGGAAGGAACACCACCGCGTCGTCGAACAACACCGCGTCGGTCGAGTCCCGAATGACGAAACGCGGGGCGTACCCGTGGCCCACCAGGAAGACTTTCGCGCCCGCGGCCTGAAGCGGGGAATTCACCTCGACCCGCTCGTACTGCGCCGGCATCGCAGGTGTGGGTCGGTAGGTCAGGTCAGCCTCGAACAGTCGCGGCGCACCGGCCTGGGCGTCGCCCCGCTCGAAGTCGACAGCGAAGTCGTCCAGGGAGAAGGAGAACGGGGCGAGGTCGTCCGCGTTGACGAACCTGCCCGCGCCCCATGCGTCGTACTGGGTGAGGGTGTTGGAGAACCCCGACCCCTCACGAACGATGACGTTGCCCTTCCAGCCGAACAGCCCGCCGATCGCGACGGCCGCCAGGACCAGCAGGAGACTCACGTGGAAGACAAGGTTGCCGGTCTCGTGGAGGTAGCCCCGTTCCGCGGCGAGCCAGCTCCGGCCGTCGTCATCCGACCCGGCACGCACCCTCCACCGTCCCTGGCGAAGGTGGCGTTCAGCGCGGTCCAGCACGTCCTGCGGGCCGTCCGGCACATCGAGCGACCGCGATCCTGGCATCCTCGCGAGCCGGCGTGGCGCGGGAGGCGGTTGGGACCTGACTGCCTGCCAGTGCTGACGGGAACGCGACAGCAGACAACCGATGAGCGAGACGAACAGAAGGAGATAGACCGACGCGAACCACGGCGAGCTGTAGCCGTCGAAGAAGCCCAGCCGGTCGAGGATCGGTCCCGATGTGGGGTTGTCCGTGAGCCACTGATCGACGCGCAGCGGGTTGTTGCCCCGCTGCGGCAGGACCGACCCGGGAACGCTGGCAAGAGCGAGCAGGAACAGTAGGATCAGAGCGGTCCGCATGCTGGTGAGCTGTCGCCACGCCCAGCGCCCCCAGCCTCTCACACCGGGGGGTGGCACCGCCTCGGTCCGGACGGCCACAGCACACCTCGCCTCTGATTGTGAGCAAGCCACGAGATCATCGCTGGCGTCTGATGGGGTTGCGATGTCGCCCCGGGGACGGGCCGCGATCGAGTGACTTGCCCGCGGCCGTCGCTGGCGCCACAATTCGCCGATGCCTCAGGCGTCAGCGTGTGCACCGATGCGTCGGGCGCGGTTTCGCCTCCGGGTCACCCGGGTGGTGGTGGCCGGACTCCTCGCGGCGGCGCTGATAGCGGGCGGGTCCCCGGCCGCTGCGGCGGAGGCAGACGGGACCGCCGACGCCCAGCCGAGCGCCGTCTTCATCCTCCTGCTGTCGGGGCTGGCGGGCATCCTCATCGGGATGGGCTACGGAGCAGTCCGGGCGGTAGTCCGCCGAGTGCGAGCGCGCCGTCGGTCGCCGCGCCCAGATGCGGCCACCGACCCTTCCGAGCCCACTCCTTGATCGAATCTTCATCAAAACGCGTCGGTATCACCGTAGATCCGTCCGCATACTCACGGGCGGGGATCTCAGTCGATCGCTGGTCGACGACCCACTGCGAGGAGGGTCTATGCGCGGCCGAACGGGCACCGTCGTGACGGTCATCGGCATCCTCCTCGTCTCGGCGCTCGTATCCCTCGCCCTCATCCGCGGCGGGACGACGTCCGAGCCGTCAGCCGCCCCTACCGCCACGACGGCAGCGGCTATGGAACCCCAGATCGTGCGCGCCAACAGCCACGTCCTCGGCGACCCGGCCGACGGCCGCGTGACACTGGTCGAGTTCCTGGACTTCGAATGCGAGGCCTGCGCCGCGGCCTTTCCGTTCGTCGAAGGCCTGCGCGAGATCTATGCCGGCAAAGTGCGGTTCGTGATCCGCTACTTCCCCCTGCCTGGTCACGCCAACGCCGTCAACGCCGCCTTGGCGGTGGAGGCGGCGGCCCAGCAGGGCCGACTGGAGGACATGTACACGATCCTCTACCGGTCGCAGGCCGAGTGGGGAGAGAAGCAGGAGTCCCAGGCCGAGCTCTTCCGGGGCATCGCCGAGGAACTGGGGTTCGACATGGAGGCCTATGACGCGGCGATCGCCGATCCCGCCACCGCCGCCCGCGTGGAGCTCGACCGTGGCGACGCAGAGGGGCTCGGTCTCCAGGGCACACCGTCGTTCTTCCTCAACGGTGAACCCCTGGAGCTCACCTCGGCCGAAGACGTGACCGCGGCGATCGACGCAGCGCTCGCCGCTTCGTGACCGTTCACGAATCGTCCGCGCCCCTCGCGTCGGAGGTCGCTCCAAGCCGGTGGGTTCCGCCCGCGATCACGGCGGCTGGGGTCCTCGGATTGTTGGCCGCGTGGGCCCTGACAGTCGACAAGGTGCGCCTCCTGCAGG
>JAUHZW010000131.1 GCA_030425745.1 Actinomycetes bacterium | reverse complement strand
CCACCGCCGCCGGCATCGCGGCGTGGCCCGACGTGCCGCGGGGAGAGCCGTGGAAGGACGGGGTCTGCCGACGGCTGGGCTGGGGAGACGACACCGGGCAGGCCTGGGGGCGCCTGCTCGCCCGCGTGGAGGACTACACGGATCTGGAGCCCACGCTGCTGGGCCGGGTCGAGGAGCTCATCGACTTCGTCACGGCCGGTTGAACGACAACTGACCGGACAACCGGCCGTGTGGCGGGGGAGAAGGACCTTTGGCGGCTCCCGGCGCCGCCTGAGCGACATAGCCTGACACCAGGTGCATCACCCGATGCTCCGCGAGGGGTCTCAGGAGGCGCGATGTCGGTTCCGCTCTACGCCCGCGGTCACGGACCGCTCTCGTCGACCCTCAGCGACTACCTGTCCTACCTCCATGAGCACCTGCGGCTCGTGGCACCGCGGGTCGACCGCGTGGCCGTCGCGCTGTACGACGCCGAGGACGACACCCTCGTCACCTTCATCAACAGCACCGAGGGCTTCGCCATCCGCGACTACCAGTACCGGCTGTCCGACTCGGAGTCCCTCTCCGCCCTCGCGCGCACCGGTGAGACCCGGGTGATCGACGACATCCCCGGTTCCCTGCCCACGGACACCACGCACTCGCGCTATGTCCGTGACGAGGGCTACCTGTCCTCCTTCACCGTCCCGATCTACGCGGGCGAGGACTTTCTCGGATTCGTGTTCTTCGATGCCCGTGAGACCGGCGTTTTCAGCACGGACCTGCAGCGTGACCTGATCCTGTACTGCCAGCTCATTGCCGGCACCATCGCCGGAGAGATGGCCGCCGTCCAGGCGGTCGTCGGCACCATCCACGTCGCTCGGGACTTCGCCGAGTTCCGCGACGTCGAGACCGGCGCCCATCTGGCGCGCATGGCCCGCTACGCCCGGATCATCGCCCGCGGCCTCGTCGAGCCGCTGGACCTCGACGACGAGTTCGTCGAAGCCGTGTTCCTGTATGCACCCCTGCACGACATCGGCAAAGTCGGCATCCCCGACCGCATCCTGCTCAAGCCCGGCCGACTCGAAGACGAGGAGTGAGCGATCATGAAGACCCACACCACCAAGGGTCGCGAGATGGTCGACCGCATCACCGAGGACCTCGGGATCGGCACACTGCGCCACGACACGGTGATGCGCAACATCGTGGAGCTGCATCACGAGACGCTGGACGGATCGGGATACCCGCACGGCCTCAGTGGGGATGAGATCCCGCTCGAGGCGCGGATCGTGAGCGTGGCCGACATCTTCGATGCCCTGACCAGCGAGCGCCCGTACAAGGAGCCGTGGTCGGTCTCCGAGGCCTTCGACGAACTCGACCGCATGGCTGCGGCCGGAAGGATCGACGCGACCTGTGTCGGTGCGCTGCGTCGGGCACCCGACGAGATCTCCTCGATCCTGTTCCGCCACCCCGAGCCCCCGGTGCCCACGACGCCCTGAGTGCCGGATTCATGCCGCCGGCTGCGCGGTGCACCCCGATAGGTTGGCGCCATGATCCGAGAGAGCGCCCGCGTCGTCATCGTCGGCAGTGGCATGGGTGGTGGCACCCTGGCTTGGGGCCTTGCCCAGCGCGGCATCGACACCCTTGTCCTCGAACGTGGTCAGACACTGCCGCGCGAACCTGAGAACTGGGAGCCGGAGGCCGTGTTCCTCGACCGCCGCTACAAGCCCGAGGAGACCTGGCTCGATGACGACGACGAGCCGTTCCATCCCGGCGTGCACTACGTCGTGGGCGGCAACACCAAGCTGTACGGCGCCGCCCTTCCACGCTTCCGGGAACGCGACTTCACGCGCACCGAGTTCCCGGCGGGCGTCTCACCGGCCTGGCCCTTCACCTATGCGGACATCGAGCCGTATTACACGCAGGCCGAGTCGCTGTACCGGGTGCACGGCTCCACCGGCCTGGACCCCTCGGAGCCGTGGCGCAGCCGCCCGTTCCCCTTCCCGCCGCTGCCGCATGAGCCCTACGTGCAGGAGGTCGCCGACCGGTTGGCCGGCCAGGGGCTGCATCCGTCGGACACCGCCATCGGCATCGATCTGCGTCCGGGTGGCGCCTGCCAGCGCTGCCAGACGTGTGACGGATTCCCGTGCCGGCTGGGAGCCAAGTCAGACTCCGAGACGTGCGCCCTCGGGCCGGCGCTCGCCGGCGGATCCGTCCGGCTGCGCACCGGGGCGCTGATCCGGCGCATCGAGCTCGACAAGCATGGCCGGGTGGTGCGGTTGCACGGTGAACTGGACGGTGAGCCGCTCGAAGTCGAGGGCTCGGCCTTCGTGATCTCCGCAGGAGCCGCCAACTCTGCCGCGCTCCTGCTCGCCAGCCGCACGGACGAGCTGCCCACCGGCATCGCCAACTCCAGCGGCCTCGTCGGCCGCAACTACATGGTGCACAACAACACGCACTTCGCGGCCGTGGATCCGCGACGCCGCAACGATGTGGTCTTCCAGAAGACCCTGTGTGTGCATGACTTCTACGACGATCTGGGCGACGGCTTCCCCGGCGGCACGATCCAGTTGATCGGCAAGGTCCAAGGATCGATGATGAAGTCCCACGCGACGCGCGTGCCGCGACGGGCGCTCGACCGCATCGCTGATCACAGCGTCGAGGGTGTGGTGATGAGCGAGGACCTGCCGTCGGTGCACAACCGCGTCACGGTGGACCCCGATGGTCGCATCCGGGTGTCCTGGCGGCGCACCAACTACGACCGCCACGAGGCCCTGCTCGCGCGGGCCAAGCAGATCATGCGCAGGGCGGGCTACAGCGGCTTCTTCGAGCAGCGCTTCACCATCGACATGAACAGCCACATGTGTGGAACGGCGGTCGGCGGCACGGATCCCTCGACCAGCGTCCTCGACCCGCTCTGTCGCTCGCATGACGTGCCGAACCTGCTCGTCGTCGACTCCGCGTTCTTCCCCTCCTCGGCCGCCCAGAATCCGGCGCTCACCATCGCTGCTCTGGCGCTGCGGGTCGCGGCCGAGACCGACTGGGACGAGGTGGCTGCATGACCGGGCTGCGCGTCGTCACGGCCAACCTGAACGGCATCCGTGCCACCGACCGGCGAGGCGGACTCCAGTGGCTCGCCGACTCGGGTGCCGATGTCCTGTGCCTGCAGGAGGTCCGGGCGACCCGCGCCCAGGTCGATGACGTCCTCGAGAGCTCACCGCTGGCGGACTGGCATGTGGCGCATTCGGAGGCCCCCGACAAGGGACGCGCGGGCGTGGCGATCCTCACGCGTGCCGAGCCTCGTGCGGTGCGCGATGTCACCAAGCAGCCGGGCATGGATGGCCTCGGCCGCTGGATCGAGGCCGATCTCGAGACACCGGTTGGGCCGCTCACCGTCGTGTCCGCCTATGTGCACTCCGGCGAGGTGGACACTCCCAAGCAGGTCGACAAGTACGCCTTCCTCGACGGCATGGACGCCCGCCTCGCCCAACTCCGGCGCTCGGCGGCCCGTCGCAAGGGCCACGTCCTGGTGTGCGGTGACTTCAACGTCGCTCACCGCGAGGTGGACATCAAGAACTGGAAGGGCAATCGCGGCAAGGCCGGCTTCCTGGAGGACGAGCGTGCTCACCTCGACGCCTGGTTCGCCCGCGACTGGGTGGATCTGGGCCGGCAGCTCGGGGGAGAGGGGCCGGGGCCCTACACGTGGTGGTCGTGGCGGGGCCAGGCCTTCGACAACGATGCGGGCTGGCGGATCGACTACCAGGTGGCCACACCGGGTCTGGCCGACCTGGCCCGGCAGGCCGTCGTCGGGCGTGCCCCGACCTATGCCGAGCGCTGGAGCGACCACGCCCCGCTGATCGTGGACTTCGGCTGATCCGGTGACCCTGGCCCGACTGCGGGCATATACCCCCCGGGGTATAGTGGTGCTCCCGTCAACGAGAGGAACACCGCATGATCACCCATCGTTCCGTCATCGACCTCGCCGCTGCCTGTCAGCGTGGTGAGCGCATCATCGACGTGCGTGAGCGTCACGAGTACGTCGGCGGCCATGTTCCGCGAGCTGAGCACCTGCCCATGGGGTCGGTGCCGCTGCGGGCCGATGACTTCGCCGCGGGCGAGCCGATCTGGGTAATCTGCGAGACCGGCAATCGCAGTCAGGAGGTCGTCGACTACCTGTCCCGTCGCGGTGTGGCAGCCGTCAACGTGCGGGGTGGCACGAGTGCCTGGCGATCCACCGGGCTTCCGGTCAGGGTCGCCTGACCGACGCCGCAGGGCTCACGACGAAGCCCCCGTCCCTGGTGGGTCGGGGGCTTGCGTGGTGGCCGTGCTCGGCCGCGGGAAGCGGGCCCTTCCGGGCCGGCGAGCCGGGGCTCCTAGAGCGAGCGGGAGAAGATCGCGTCGATCTCGTTGCGCTCGGCGGGAGTCACCGCCTGCGACCGCTGACGGTCCCACTCGCGGTGGATGCTCCGGCGGCGAGCCGACTCCTGGTCGAGCGACTCGGTGCCGAAGAGGTTGGTGAAGACCTTGGCCAGTGACATGGAGGATCACTCCTTCTTTCGTGTGGTGTTCTTCGGGGGTCTCCCGGCGAACATCACAATTGTGTCGCAAGTTTGTAGATGACGCAAACAAATATGACGTCTTGTGATCAGTTTCACGCAAGATCTTGCAGTGCGGGGGTTCGCCGCCTCGTCGGTGCGCTGTGTGCCACGATGAGGGCTCTGGCAGGGGGTGGGGTCCGGCCAGCATCAGCCGGCAACCGAGGATGACAGGAGGCGCAGTGACCGCCCTGCGTCGCATCACCTATTCCCCGAAGGTCTTCATCCCGCTCACCATGCTGTGTCGCGACCGCTGCGGCTACTGCACGTTCGCCCAGTCCCCGGCCCACCTCGACTCCGCCTACCTGCCCATGGACGAGGTGCTGGCCGTCGCGCGCGCCGGAGCCGAGGCCGGGTGCCATGAGGCCCTCATCACCCTCGGTGAGGCCCCCGAGGACCGCTACCCCCAGGCCCGCGAGTGGCTCACCGCCCACGGTTTCGCCAGCACAGTGGAGTACGTGGCCCACGCCGCCGAGCGGATCCTCGACGGGACCGGCCTGCTGCCGCACGTCAACGCCGGTGCGCTGAGTCGTGACGAGCTGGCGCTCCTGCGACGCGTCTCGCCGAGTCAGGGGATGATGATCGAGTCGCTCAACCCTGAACTGCCCGCCCACCGAGGCGCTCCGGACAAGGCGCCCGAGCGTCGGCTCGCCACGCTGCGCTGGGCCGGCGAGCTCGCCATCCCCTTCACCACCGGTCTTCTGGTCGGCATCGGTGAGACCCGACAGGATCGCATCGACACCCTCACGGCGATCGCCGACTCGCACGCGGAGTTCGGTCACGTTCAGGAGGTGATCATCCAGAACTTCGTGCCGAAGCCGGACACCGTCATGCGGTCGGCGCCAGCCTGCTCGATGGACGATCTCCTCGACACGATCCGCCTCGCTCGGGAGATCCTCCCGGCAGACGTCCACCTGCAGGCCCCGCCGAACCTCGTCGACGACCCGGGGCCGCTGATCGACGCCGGCATCGACGACTTCGGCGGCATCTCGCCGATCACCGCCGACCACGTGAACCCCGAACGGCCGTGGCCGCATCTGGACGACCTCCGCTCGGCCGTCGAGGCCCGGGGGCTGGCGCTCACACCTCGACTGACGATCTACCCGGAGTTCGCCGCCGATCCCCAGCGTTGGCTGGACGACGAGCTGCGATTCGCCGTGCTGGACCGCTCCGACGCCGAGTGCCTCGGGCGAGACGACCCGGGTGCCACCTTCCCCGAGCGCCACGAGGCGGCCGCCAACGTCGGCATCGGTGCCGAGGTCATTCAGGTCGGCCGCCGCTCCACCGCCTGGTACTCCGGTGCGGACCGGCTCCCTCCGACGCTCATCCCCGGCCCCTCCCATGCCTCGGGGCAGGTCAGGGAGGTGCTCGACGCCGTCCGTCAGGGTCATGAGCCGGGCGTCGAGGAGCTCGTCACCCTGTTCACCGCGCGCGGACCCGAGGTGCCCGCGATCGCCGAGGTCGCCGACGAGTTCCGCCGCGACGCGAACGGCGACGACGTCACCTTCGTGCGCAACCGCAACATCAACTACACGAATGTCTGCACCTTCAAGTGCAC
>JAUHZW010000130.1 GCA_030425745.1 Actinomycetes bacterium | reverse complement strand
CCGTGGCATGCCTTGTAGCGGCGTCCGGATCCGCAGGGACACGGCTCGCGCATGCCGACGACGGGAATGTTCGCGGGATCGACGTCCGTAGCGACAGCGCCGCCCTTGGGACCCTTGTTCTTCTTGGCCATGGACGGAAACCTACCGGCCGGGTCCCATGGCTCAACGCCCCAGTCGCCGCAGCACCCTCGCAGGCCGGTTGCTGATGATCGCGTCGACCCCCAGCGAGATGCACAGGTCGATATCCTCGTCCTCATCCACCGTCCACACATGCACCGCATTTCCCTGCGCGTGCACCTTCTCGACGAACGACGGATATCGGCGCAGCGTCGAGATCGACGGCCCTGCGATTCGTGCTCCCGGCGGCAGAGAGCCGTCCCGGTTCCACGGGGGCACCGGGTCCATGAGGTAGACGGTCGGCACCCCCGGAAGCAGGCGGTGCGCCCGCACCACCGCCATGCGACTGAACGACATCACCCGAGCCCGCGGCGCCCCGCCATCGACGGACACGTTCAGCCCGAAGTCGCGGATCATCTCCGCCAGCGACTCCTCCACGTAGCGGCCGTACCTCACCGGGTGCTTCGTCTCGATCGAGAAGCGCACGGTCGGTGATGCCGCCATGACCGTCGTCAGCAGCCGTTCCAGCGTCAGCAGCGAGGTACGGGTCTCGTCCGTCGGCGACTCGTAGTCGAACCAGTTGACGTGCCCGCGGCTGTAGTCGTGCCGCGAGAGCTGGTCGAGGGTCATCGCGCTGACGGTGCCGCGGCCGGTGCTGGTGCGGTCGATGCGGCGATCGTGAACGCACACGAGCGTGCCGTCGGCCGTGAGCCGCACATCGCACTCGATGGCGTCGACCCCTTGCTCCACCGCGGTCACATACGCGGCGAGCGAGTGCTCGGGCTCCTCGTCGCTGGCACCGCGGTGGGCGACGACCTCGATGGTCACGTTGCCAGCGTAGGGCGGAGCTCCACTGACCGTGTGCCATGCTCGCCGCATGCACCGCGCCGACGTCGTCCTCCTCGATCTCGACGGAACTCTCACCGACGCCGGGCCCGGGATCCTCAACTGCATCAAGTACGCCCTCGACGACATGGGCGTGCAGTACCCCGACGATGCCGCGATGCGGGTCTTCCTCGGCCCACCCCTGGCCGACACGTTCGGCCGCCACTTCGCCATGTCCGATGACCAGATCGAGTATGCGATCGACAAGTACCGCGAGCGGTATCACGATGTCGGACTGTTCGAGAATGCCGTGTACGACGGCATCCCGGAGCTGATGGACCGGCTCACCGCCAGCGGCCGCACCCTGGCGATCGCCACGAGCAAGCCCACGTATTCGGCCACGCGGATCCTCGAGCACTTCGATCTCGCGCAGTACATGACATTCATCGGCGGGGCGGATCTGGCAGGAACGCGACACAACAAGGCGTCCGTCATCCAGCACACCCTCGACGAACTGCGCACGATGGATCGGCTCGATCCGGACGCGAAGCTCGTCATGGTCGGCGACCGCGAGCACGACGTGCACGGGGCGCGCGAGCATGACATCGACACCATCGGTGTGCTGTGGGGCTATGGCTCGCAGGAGGAGTTGATCGAGGCCGGGGCCGTGCAGTTGGCGGAGACCCCCGCAGTGCTCGGCGAGCTACTCTCCTGACCCCCTTTGCTGCGGCAGTAGGGGCGCGTATTCACCCGACTTCCGCGCCCCTACTGCCGCAGCATCGACCGTCTACCCGAAGATCACGCCCGGGTTCATCAGCCCGGTCGGATCCCAGGCGGCCTTGATCGCTCGCATCGCCGCGATCTCCTCGGCCGACCGGCACAGGTGCAGCTCCCCGGCCTTGGCCCGGCCGACGCCGTGCTCCGCCGACACCGAGCCCCCGTACCGCGCCACGCACTCCAGCACCGCGAGATCCACACCGAGGTCGTCGGCGTCGGGGCCGAACATCTCGACGTGGATGTTCCCGTCGGCCAGGTGCCCGAACACCCCGAAGTTCTGCACCGTCGGCCACCCACCGACGATCCCGCGCAACTCGTCCGCGCACGCCGCCAGCAACGGCAGCGGCACGGACACGTCCAACTTGTGTGTGATGCCCAGCGCGGTGAACGCCTCGCCCTGGCTCTCCCGGTACGCCCACAGGCGCGCCTGCTCGGAGGCGTCGAGGCCGACCACGACGTCTGCCTCGTCGTCCAGACCCGTGAACCCTGACGCGTCACCACCGTCCTCGACCTCGAGCAGGACGACGAGGGGGTGGCGCTCGGCCAGCGGCCACGCGGTGCCGTTGAGGCGCGCGGCGAGCTCCATGCCCTGCTCGTCGGTCACCTCCGCGGCGAGCAGCCGCACGGACGGGTCGACGGCTGAGGACATCAGCGCGATCGCCTCGTCATACGACGACGCCCCGATCAGCGCGACCGACGTGCGCCCGACGGGGCGGTGCAGGCGCAGCCGCACGGCCGTGATGACCCCGAGCGTTCCCTCGGATCCGCAGAACAGCGAGCCGAGGTCATAGCCCGTGTTGTCCTTCAGCATCCCGGACAGGTGCGAGAGCACGGTGCCGTCGGCGAGCACGGCCTCGATGCCCACGATCTGCAGCCGCGTCATCCCGAACGCGACGACGTGGATGCCGCCGGCGTTCGTGGCGACGGTGCCGCCGATGGTCGCGGAGTCGCGGGCCGCGAGGTCAACCCCGTAGTGCCACCCGGCAGCAGCAGCGTGCCGCTGCACGTCGCCGAGGGTCGCGCCCGCGCCGACCGTCACCTGGCCGGACAGGTCGTCCACCTCGCCGAAGGAGTCCAGACGTCGGGTCGAGAGCACGACAGACGACGAGCCGGGAGCCGGGACCGACCCACCCACCAGCCCGGTGTTGCCGCCTTGGGGCACGACGGCCACCCCGCGGGACGTGCACTCGCGCAGGACGCCTGCGACCTCGTCCGTCGTCCCCGGCCTGACCACAAGAGCCGCGTCGCCCCGCCAGCGACGCGACCAGTCCTCGACGTACTGATCCATGAGAGCCGGGTCGGTGAGCACGTGGTCGGCGCCCACGATCGCGGAGAGCGAATCGCGGAGGGTTGCGATGGGGTTCGCGATGTCGGTCACGGGGTTATCCTGCTGGAAGAGCACATCATCCGTCACGGGGGCGAGCGCAGGAGGTCACTATGCAGCGCGTGCTCCGCCCCGTGCGTCTCGTCGCGAGCCTCGTCGTCCTGGGTGTGGCCGTGGGGATGACGATGCCCGCCGCCCAGGCCGTCCCGCCGGGCGAAACGGTCGACATCACCGGCACGTTCTCGTTCAGCACCGGCAACGGGGTGCTTCCGACGTGGGAGGCCAACGAGCTGGTGCTCATCGGTGTCAGCCCGGGGTCGGTGGTCACGACAGCCACGGGCATCACGGCCCGGGTGCAGTTGCCGCTGGTCGCCAAGACCGGCACCGCCTACGCCGCGGCCGGGGGCTTTCGCATCCTGAACAAGGACACCGGCGACACCGTGCGCTGCTCCACCCCGACGATCGACACCGCGGCGCGGGTCATCGACTGCGTGCTGCCCGGCGGCAAGAACGAGCAGCTGTTCCGCATCAGCGACATCGACTCCCGGTCGAAGGTGTGGGGCACGGCGACGGTGACGAACATCTTCCGCGGTGTCGAACTGCGGATCACCGATCAGGATGCAGCGGATCTGCTGAACGACGCCCTGGACGTCAATGTGTTCAGCCCGTCGGTCACGATCGGCACCGGCGACCTCATTGCCGCTCGTCCCCGGTAGGGGTTGCCCCGCCTGCGGGCGGCGATGCATACTGAGAACAACACCCCCGGTCCTACGTGTCTGGGTTCGAGGCCCCGGAGCGATCCGGGGCCTTTGGATTTCACCATTCGCGAGGCTTGCTCGCCACTCTCCCTGATGTCAGCGAGACCACCTCGGGTAGCTGGCAGCGCCGAAGGGCGCCTGGCCTGATGGAACGTTGCCACGCTGCTGCGGAGTGCAGTTGTGCAGCAACATCCACGGACGGCGACACAACACCGACGTCAAGGTCCTTGCGATCTCGGAGCATGCGGATCGGGGTCGCAAGGTCGGAATCATTCGAGAGCACCGCGTAGGCATCAGCCTCGCCATGGAGTGCATCCCAGATCAGGTGCGTCGCGAGGTTCACGTCGGATCCCTTCTCGATGGTGCGCTTCACCCGACTCGTGATCGGCAGACCTTCCGCGTCAACAGACCAGGGGTGAACAGCCATACGCACGACATCGCGGCGAAAGAAGCCGAGATGGATATCAAGCAGTGGACTTTCACTGAGCGCATCGAGATACACCCGTTGGCGAGCGCCGGCTTGCAGGTCGTGCGGCGACGTACGGACCAGCGCGGTGAAGTACTTGACCTGCACCACCCCATATCGAGGCAGCACCTCCTGACACAGGCGAACGACGTCCAGCCACAGGTACGGCGTCCCTTTCAGCGCGCGCCTAAAGAGGTTCTGTCCATCCACGTACACACGGATCGTCGGCTTGCCCACCATCCCGACGACGCTAAGAAGCCGCGCCCCCGGCCACAAGCCCCGATCTCAGGCCTGTGGATGTCCGACCGTCAACTCCGATATCCACAACGCCCGCGAAATCTGTCAGTTGTCCACAGCTGCGAATTCGGGGGTTCACGAACGTTTCTCCCGGGCACACCCTCGTTGCAAGGCTCCTCGGCACCAGCACTCCGACGAGCACGGAGACCCCCTTCGGGGGACGAACGAAGGAATGACGACATGCTCGCGAACCGCACCCGCACCGCCCGCCTGGACCGCATCGCTGCCGCCACCGTCGGCGCCGTCGCCGCCGGGACGATGGTCCTCGGCTTGGCCAGCCCGGCCTCCGCCGGCGAGGTCATCGCCGCCGAGATCGTCGCGGCCGACACGACCCCCGCCGCCGCTGAGGCTCCCAAGCTCGACGTGCCGATCGCCACCGCCAGCAAGCCCCGCGCGATCACGGTGTCGAACCACAAGGGCAAGTCGGTGGTGCTCTTCGCCAAGGGCGAGAAGATCCGCCGCAACCTGGCGCCGGGCAAGAAGCCGGTCACGTTCAGCAAGCTGACCGCGGGCCGCGTCTACACGGTCTCCGTGGGTGGCGAGCCGATCGGCACCGTCGTCGCCCTCAACGCTCCCGCCGCGGCGAAGGGCCTGCGGGTCAGCACCACCGACACTCCGGGCACTGTCGCCCTCGAGTGGACCCATAAGGCCACGCGCGCCACGGGAGGATCGGACATCGAGTACGTCGTCACAGCGACGAGCAAGACGGCCGAGCCGGTCAGCGTCACGGTCAAAGGCGTGCGCACCGCGGAGCTCGCCGGCCTCGACCCGAATGCGCTCTACTCGTTCAGCGTCACTCCGAAGAACGACGCCGCCACGGGCAAGCCGACCAAGGCAGCCATGACCCGCACGCTGGCGCAGCTCACCGGCACCACGGCCACACCGAAGAACGACACCCCCGTGACCCCGGCCCCGAAGCCCGAGGAGAAGACCCCTGCGCCGGCCCCGGCTCCCGCGCCTGCTCCCGCGCCGCGCCCGGCCCCCGGTCCGTCAACCAAGACGATCTGGGTCTGCCCCGACGGCTACAGCGAGGTGGCCGGTCAGTGCCAGACGACCAAGGCCTACACGTTCCACACCGAGACCGACACCAAGGCGTACACCTACACGTGGACGAAGGTCGGCAGCCATGAGGAGCCGGGCGGTTCCTGCAACTACCTGCCCAACCCTGACTCCCCCACGGGCCTGGACATCTACTGCCCGCCGCCGAACATCGTCGATGACTACGCCAACGTCAAAGACGCCACCCCCGCCGGCTACACGGACAACGGCAGTGCCTGGGTGAAGGACGTCGAGGTCAAGGACGACGCCCCGGCCGGCTACGCCGACAACGGCTCCGAGTGGGTCAAGACGGCCGCGAAGGTCTCCAAGGTCGTCCCGGCCTGATCAGACTCCGGCCGGTGGGCGGTGCGGGCAAGGCGGGGGCCTGCCTCACCGTCCGCCGGCCGGGTTCTTCTTGCCCTTGATCAATGGAGTTACGTAATGCACAATTTTGACGACAACTTCATCGTTCGCATCACTGGCAGCGCACGGAAGCACCTGCTCACCAAGGCTCGCATCTCTCAGGCGCTGGCGAACCAGATCAGCGCCGTGACCATCGATCAT
>JAUHZW010000129.1 GCA_030425745.1 Actinomycetes bacterium | reverse complement strand
AGGTCATCCTCGATGACGTCACGCTGGCCTTCCTGCCCGGCGCCAAGATCGGCGTCGTCGGCCCCAACGGCGCCGGCAAGTCGAGCCTGCTGAAGATCATGGCGGGCGTGGATCAGGTCTCCAACGGTGAGGCGATGCTCCACGAGGGGTTCACCGTCGGGATCCTCATGCAGGAGCCGAACCTCGATGAGTCCAAGACGGTCCTGGAGAACGTCCAGGAGGGTGTCGCCGAGACCAAGGCCATGGTCGACCGCTTCAACGCCATCTCCGCTGAGCTCGCCGAGCCCGATGCGGACTACGACACCCTGCTCGCCGAGATGGGCAAGCTGCAGGAGGAGATCGATCACAAGGACGCATGGGACCTCGACTCCCAGCTCGAGCAGGCGATGGATGCCCTGAGGTGCCCGGCCGGTGACGCTGATGTCTCAGTGCTGTCCGGTGGCGAGAAGCGCCGCGTGGCCCTGTGCAAGCTGCTGCTGCAGCAGCCCGACCTGCTGCTGCTCGACGAGCCCACCAACCACCTCGACGCCGAGAGCGTGCACTGGCTCGAGCAGCACCTCGAGAAGTACCCCGGCACCGTCGTCGCCATCACCCACGATCGCTACTTCCTCGACAACGTGGCCGAGTGGATCCTCGAGCTCGACCGCGGACACGCATACCCCTACGAGGGCAACTACTCCACCTACCTCGAGACCAAGGCCGCCCGCCTGAAGGTCGAGGGGCAGCGTGACGCCAAGCTCAAGAAGCGTCTCGAGGGCGAGCTCGAGTGGGTGCGCTCCAACGCCAAGGCCCGCCAGACCAAGAGCCGGTCCCGTCTGGACCGCTACGAGGAGATGGCGGCAGAGGCCGAGAAGACCCGCAAGCTCGACATGGAGGAGATCCAGATCCCGCCGGGCCCACGGCTCGGCAATGTCGTCGTCGAGGCCACCAACCTCACCAAGGCCTTCGGTGATCGCATCCTCATCGACAACCTGTCCTTCTCCCTGCCGCGCAACGGCATCGTCGGCATCATCGGACCCAACGGCGTCGGCAAGACGACCCTGTTCAAAATGATCGTCGCCGCCACCGAGGGCATCACCGATGACGGCGACAACGCCGACATCCTGCCCACCAGCGGCGAGATCAAGGTCGGTGACACCGTCACGCTCTCCTACGTGGATCAGACACGCGCGGGCCTGGACCCGACCAAGAACGTCTGGGAGGTCGTGTCCGACGGCCTCGACTGGATCAACGTCGGCAAGGTCGAGATGCCCTCGCGTGCGTACGTGTCGGCCTTCGGGTTCAAGGGCCCGGATCAGCAGAAGCAGGCGAAGGTGCTCTCCGGCGGTGAGCGCAACCGGCTGAACCTGGCCCTGACGCTGAAGATGGGTGGCAACCTGCTGCTGCTCGACGAGCCGACCAACGACCTCGACGTCGAGACTCTCGGCTCGCTGGAGAACGCGCTGCTCGACTTCCCCGGCTGCGCGGTGATCACGTCCCACGATCGCTGGTTCCTCGACCGCATTGCAACGCACATCCTCGCCTATGAGGGCGACTCGCAGTGGTTCTGGTTCGAGGGCAACTTCGAGTCCTATGAGAAGAACAAGATCGAGCGGATGGGTGCGGAGGCGGCACGTCCGCACCGGGCGACCTACCGCAAGCTCACCCGCGGCTGACCCCGATGGAATCGATGCGTCGGCGCGTACCGGTGCATCGCCGGTTCAGCGATCTGGATCCGCTGGGGCACGTGAACAACGTGGTGTTCCACGACTACCTGCAGGAGGCGCGGGTCGGCCTGCTGCGTGATCTGGACTTCGTGCGGGGGCCGGGCTTCTCCCAGGTCGTCGTCAAGCAGGAGCTCACGCACCGCAAGCCGCTGCTCTACGCGCCCGAGCCGGTCGTGGTCGAGATCTGGGTCGATCGCATCGGCAACTCCTCGTACACCCTGGGCTACCGCATCCTCGACGAGCATGACGAGGTGGCAGCTGAGGCCACGACCGTCATGGCGGTCGTGAGCCCGGAGTCAGGCCGCCCGGTGCGCATGAGCGACGAACTGCGAGTCGTGCTGGAAAGTGCTCAGGCCTGAGCACGAGTTGCGACCGCTCGGGGGCGTCACCACACTTGTGTGATGACAATCCGGCTGGCAGAGCCCGAAACCCGCGTCCTCGAGGCGTTCGCCCGCCGGCAGCTCACCTGGGATGCCGGGCAGTCAGCTCACGTGGTCACGGCCCAGCAGGCACTGGGGATCTTCACAGCTCCGCCTCTGGGCGTTCTGGTCTTCCTCGCGATCCCGACCATCGATCCGGTGACTGAGGACGACGCCGTCGAACGCATCGTGTCGCTCGCCGGTCTCGCCGATCTGGTGAGTGACAGCGCGGGGGCTGGACTCGACATCGAGTCGCTGCCGATTGAGCACGTTCCTCCCGGGGTGAACCCCAGCCTTGCGCACCTGCCCCCGGCGCACGGCTGGCAGATGCCGATCCACGGGCTGTCCGGCGATCTCGTTCCGATGATCGATGAGGCCACGGAGGAGTTCCGTCGCCGCTCCCACGGACTGCCGGCGAGGGCGCAGGAGTCGATCGCCAACGAGATCTGGGACCGACCGTCCTTCGCCGGCCTGCCCCTGAGGGTGCTGCATGCGGCCCATCGGCTCGGCATGATCGCCAACGATCGCACCAAGGTTTCGGCGGCCGCCTGCGGGCCGTGGAAGCGCCTGACGACCCCGCGCGGGCAGGTCTTCTTCTACCAGCACGGCCCGGCCGCACGGCTGTCGCTGCGCGTCGTCCAGTAGCGCAGTTGCGAGGAGGTCAGCAGCGCAGCTATGAGGCGCTCAGGCGCGCAGCCACACCGCGGTCTCGCCGCCGATGACCAGATGTTCCCGGCCGTCGTCATCCAGCACCGCGACCTCGTCGCCGGACTCCACGAGGACGGATGTGCCCCACGAGTTGGGCAGGTGCACGGGCGCATCCGTGAGGTTGAGGACGACGGTCACGCCGGACTCGGTGCCGGGTCGGGTGAACGCCAGTACGCCCTCCGGGGCGTCCAGCCACGCCAGCAGACCCTCACCGAGGGAATCCTCGGCGCGACGCGTTCGCAGAGCGGAGCGGTAGAACTCCAGAGTCGAGCCCTCGACGCCGAGTTCGCTGTCGACCGTGAGGTCGGCCCAGTCCGCCGGCTGGGGCAGCCACGATGCGTCGGCGGGACCGAACCCGTACGAGGGCGTCGTACCCGACCACGGGATCGGCACCCGGCACCCGTCGCGCGTGCCGTCGGTGCCGCCGCTGCGGTGCCAGGCCGGATCCTGCCGGTCATCCGGGGAGAGGTCGCGAACCTCGGGAAGGCCGAGCTCCTCACCCTGGTAGAGGTACATCGATCCGGGCAGCGCCATCGTGAACAGCGTGGCGGCGCGCGCCCGAGCCAGCCCGCGCTCGTCGTCGACCTCGCAGGTCAGGCGGGTCTCGTTGTCGAATCCCGGTGCCAGCCTGGTGCGGTGGCGGACGACGTCATGGTTCGACAGCACCCAGGTGGGGGGAGCGCCGACGGCTGCGTGCTGGGCGATGGTCTCGTCGATGGACCGGCGCATGCGGTCGGCATCCCAGCCGGCCATCAGGTAGTCGAAGTTGAACGACGTGTGCAGCTCATCCGGCCGCTGGTAGCGGGCCAGGCGCACCGGGTTCGGCACCCAGGTCTCCCCGCAGAAGATACGCGGGGGCTCGTACTCATCGGCGACCCGGCGCCAATCCCGGTAGATCTCGTGGACGCCGTCCTGGTCCCAGAACGGCGAGTGGGCGAGATCCTCGTCGAACATGTCAGCGCGGGCGCCCTCGTCCTCGGCGGAGTAGTCGAAGTCGGGAAGGCCCTCCTCCTTGACCAGTCCGTGCGCCACGTCGATGCGGAAGCCGTCGATGCCCCGGTCGAACCAGAACCGGAGGATGTCGCGGAACTCCGCCCGGACCTCGGGGTTGTCCCAGTTGAGGTCCGGCTGCGTTGTGTCGAACAGGTGCAGGTACCAGTACCCGGTCGGGTTGCCCTCGGTGTCGCGCACATGCGACCAGCCACGGCCGTGGAACACGCTGCGCCAGTTGTTGGGCGGGGTCTCGCGGTCAGGCCCCCGGCCCTCACGAACGATGTAGCGGTCCCATGCGGCTGACCCCGGCTCCGAGGCGAGGGCCTCGACGAACCACGGGTGCTCACTGCTCGTGTGGTTCGGGACGATGTCCATGATGATGCGGATGTCCCGAGCGTGCGCCTGCTCGATCAGCGCATCGACGTCGGCCAAGGAGCCGAGCCGGGAGTCGATCGACCGGTAGTCGGCGACGTCGTAGCCCCCGTCGTGCAGCGGCGACGAGTAGAAGGGGGAGATCCAGACGGCATCGACCCCGAGCTCCTGCAGGTGGTCCAGCCGGGAGATCAGACCCGGGATGTCACCCAGGCCGTCTCCGTCCGAATCGGCGAAGGAGCGCGGATACACCTGGTAGACGACGGCATCGCGCCACCAGTCCGTGGATCGATCACGGGTGCCCGACGCCGCTGTCACTGCTGGTCCTGCATCGGAAGCGGTCGTCCGGCCGGATCATCGGGGATGTTCTGCATCGCGAACGCCGCACTCACCAGGTACATCCAGAGCCGGGACTCCTGATCGGGCGTGAGCTGCTGCTCGGCCATGGCCTCGCCCATCAGGCTCAGCCAGCGGTCGCGGGCTGCGCCGTCGATCTGGAAGTCCATGTGCCGCATGCGCAGGCGCGGGTGTCCGCGTTCGTCGTCGTAGGTGGTCGGGCCGCCCCAGTACTGCATGAGGAACAGCCGAAGGCGACGCTCGGCCGCGGCGAGGTCGGCATCGGGGTACATCGGGCGGAGGATGTCGTCATCCGCCACGCGGCGGTAGAAGGCCGCCACCAGACTCGTGAAGAACTCCTCGCCTCCGAAGTCCTCGTAGGGAGTGGCCTCGGGACCCTGATCCTCGCTCATCCGGCCATTGTTTCCCACCCGGATCAGGAGGCGCCCGCGCGGGTGCGTGAGATCTGCTCCGCCGTCTGGACGATGTGCCGGGCCATCGGCGGGAAGACGAAGGCGTGGAAGGGCGTGACCGCCCACCAGTAGGCGTGCCCGGCGAGGGCGCGCGGCCAGTACACGGCACGCTGGGTCAGCTGCGAATCGCCGTCCGGCCTCGGTGCGATGGTGAACTCCAGCCAGGCTCGGCCGGGCATCTTCATCTCCGCCCGCAGGCGCAGCAGGGTCGGTGGGATCCGCTCCTCCACCCGCCAGAAGTCGACGACGTCGCCGACCATGAGGCGGTTCGGGTCCCGGCGCCCGCGTCGCAGGCCGACACCGCCGACCATGCGGTCCATGAGGCCGCGCACCTCCCACAGCAGGCGCGCGGAGTACCAGCCGGTCTCACCGCCGATGCGCTCGACGGCCTGCCAGAGATCGTCCGGGGAGGCCGGCGTCTGCACCGTCCGCACATCGGTGAACAGCGTGCCACCGGACCACTGTGGATCCCCGGGGAGGGGGTCCACAGTGGTCCGGGAGTCGCGGCGCCGGTCCATCGGGTGGCGACGTCGGCCTCGCGGATGCGGCGCAGGGCCAGACGCACGGCCTCGTCGAACGTCACGAGACCACCGGGCGGGTCCGGGATCCATCGGGCGATGTCGTGCTCCCGGCGGACCGCCGGATGGCGCAGCGACCGCACGAGGGGTCGGGCGATCGACCGTGGCACCGGAGTGACCAGACCGACCCAGTGGCTGGACAGGCCCGGACTGAGCACGTTCAGCGGCAGGATCACGCGAGGGTTCAGCCCGGCGACCTTCGCGTAGCGCTGCATCATCTCCTCGTAGGTGATGACCTCCGGGCCGCCGATCTCGAAAGCGCGGTTGACCTCCGGCGGCAGATCCGCCGCGAGGGTGAGATACCGCAGCACGTCGCGGATCGCGATGGGCTGGGTGCGGGAGCGCACCCAGCGCGGTGTGATCATCGCCGGGAGCCGCTCGGTCAGGTACCGGAGCATCTCGAACGATGCCGAGCCGGATCCGATGATCACGCTGGCGCGGAACTCCACGGTGGGCACGCCGGAGGCTCGCAGCAACTGGCCGACGACGACTCTCGACCGCATGTGCGCGGACATGGCCGCCATCGGGATGTCCGGGGCCAGTCCGCCGAGGTAGACGATGCGCTGCAGGGAGGATCCGCGGGCGGCATCGGC
>JAUHZW010000128.1 GCA_030425745.1 Actinomycetes bacterium | reverse complement strand
ATCCGTCGCGACATACACCGAGTCCTCGTGCGCAAAGACATCCTTCGTGTCGTCAGTGATGGCCGTCGGGGCGAAGTCGCAACTCACCAGAGCGCTGGCCGTAGTTTCGCCGGACTGCCCGGTGACCATGGACGGACCAGTCGACGGGGCCGCCGGCGGGGCAGCAGTCGGGGCAGCAGTCGGGGCGGCAGTGGGAACGGCAGTGGGGACGGCCGTGGGCGCGTCCGACGGCACAGTCGGCTCCGCTGATGACGGCACGCCAGACAACAGCGCGGTCACCAGGGCCACACTCGATACCGCTGCCACAACCCCGACCGTTCTGCGGGAAACGCTCACCAGCCACACCCCTCATCCGACGCGACGCGACGCGACGCCAGACTACGAACACCGCCACCCCACCAGCCAGCGATGTTCGGACTTCTCACGGGGATTCCGACACCTTGTCCATTGCCCCTACCGTGATGCCATGAGCCATGACACCTCCTCACCGGCGTCCACCGGCACCCGGGCCCTTGTCCTCACGGTTGCGCTGAGCACCGCCGGCAGCGCGATGGCCCTCATCAGCGCCACGGGCATCACGACCTCCGCCGGAGGCTTGGGTCGCGGTGCGGTGTATTCCGGCGTCTACCTCGCGCTCGCCATGACCGCGGGTGCCATCGCACTGCCGTTCGCCCCACGCGCAGCTCACCGTTTCGGCACCCGCCACGCTGTTCTGGGCATGTGGTCGATCGTTGCCGCCCTCTGGATCATCAGCGGTGCCCTCGTGGTCGCCGGGGCACCGGCGGTGTGGGTCGTGATGATCAGCTCGCCGCTCATCGGCGCCGGCAGTGCCATCGCGGGCGTCCTGTCGACCATCGTCTACCGGGCGTACCTGGAGTCGGCGGACTTCTCCGCCGTCGTCGCCCGCATGACCATCTGGCGAGGCATCGGCTGGGGCGTCGGTGCCCGCGCCGGTGGCCTGTTCCTCAACACCGGGTCCGAGGGCATCGGGCTCATCGCCGCGGGTCTGGTGAAGATCCCCCTGCTCATTGTGCTGGCACGACGCGCACCTGCCCACGCACTCCCCACCCCCGAACGACCCAAGGCACCGTGGCACGAGATCCGCGGCGCGTTCGCCGAGAGCCCGACCCTTCGCCGCACCGCCATCATGGGAGTGTCGATGGCGCTCTTCGCCGCACCGGCGATGACCCTCGCGGTCCCGATCGCACAGGCGCTGCGCCACGCTCCCATCTACCAGGGCGCCGGAATCCTCATGGTCGGCTTCGCGATCGGGGAACTGCTGTCCCCCGTCGTGGTGAAGCGACTCCCGCATGGGGGCCGGCCACTCCTCAACGGCGCCCGCACCGGAGCGATCGCGGGAGCATTCCTCGTCGCCCTCGGCCTGGTCTCCGGTTTCTTCTCCTTCCGCACCGAACTTGCCCTCTGGGCTCTCGTCGCGATCGGGATCGGCGCCTTCCGGTTCGCCTCACGCGCCTTCAGCCAGGGCTCGGCCGCGCAGTCCCGCGGCCAGGAGAACGCCGCGTCCAGTCTGGCGGCCGCCGCCTTCGTCGCCGGCATCGCCGGACCCATCGGCGTCCTGGGGTGGAGTGCTGCTCTCGGTGCGATCGGCGCGGAAGCCACAGCCGGGATCGCCGGCGCGGCCCTGGTCATCGCGAGCCTCATCGTCGTCACCCTCGTCCGGCGCGACCCGGCAGACGCCGCACCCCAGCCCTAGGGAAGCCCGAAGACCTGGGTGTAGAGCTTTACCGCCTCCACGCGGGGCGACTTCCGCGGATCGTCGTTCACTCCCAGCCGGGAGAAGATGCGATGCGACATCGCCTCGACCGAGCGCTGGGTGGCCCCGCGCTGGTTCGCGATCTCGGCATTGGTCCACCCAGCAGCCATGAGCCGCAGGACCTCGATCTGCACGGGCGTCAGGCCCTTCAGCGGGGACTCAGCCCCGGACGACCCCATCACCGGAATCGTGAGATCGGTCAGCACGGACTCCAGCGCACCCAGCAGCACCTCCGGAGCATCAAGGTCGGACTTGCAGACGAAGGCGAAGGGAGCCGGCAGCTCAGCGCTGACGCCTGCCGCAGCAGCCGACGGGTAGTTGCTCACCGCCAGCACCGCCAGGCCCGGGGACCGTGACGTCAATGAGTGGGCGAGGTCCATGCCCGTCGGTCCGGGTCCCAGATGGATGTCCACGACGAGCGCATCGGGATCGAAGTCCCCGAAGGCCCGCGTGGCCTCGACAACACCGGGAAACGCGAGGACCTCGAAGCCGCTCCGGCTGATGGCGTGACTCATGAGACCGCGCACGAAGTCGTCGTCCTCGACGACCATGACCCGCCGCGCATCGCTCATGCCCCTATCCAACCGCCTCGCATCTGCGCGACGCCCGGATGTTCGGGGTTCTCACGCGTCTGCCGGAACCCTGTTCTGTTGACGCACCAGGATCACACCGTCGAAACGATGGCCGTCGTCGAGCTGGGTCAGCGCCCAACGCAGGCAGACAGCGTCCAGGGTCGCCGTTCCCATACCCGGGCTACCCTCCCCAGCCGATCCTGATTGATCGGTGATGCGCCCGTCGTCTGTGACGGACACAGCGATCGAGTCCCCGTCCTGAACGGTGACGGCGATACCGGCGCGGGTGGCGTGACCATGGCGAACGGCGTTCGTGATCGCCTCCCCGGCCGCCGCCACCAGGGCAGCACCTGCCACCGGGTCTCGGCCCAAGAGATCGTCTGCCCGCTCGTCCCACTCGACCTGGAGGTTCAGGGAGAACTCCCACATCTCGATGAGCCGATCCCATGCCAGATGCCAGTCATCACTGCTCGTACCGGCATCGAGCACCCGGTGCAGGTCTCCTGAGAGGGAAGCCAACTCCTGGGCCTCCTCCTCGGGCCCCATTCCACGGATGCGCAGGGCGCTGGCGAGGATGCGGCCCTGGATCTCCCCATGCATGGTGTTCGCCAGTCGGCGCCGGGTGACCCAGGCGTCCTGCCGGACGAGGGCCGAGGCACGATCGGCGGCGTCGAAGGCCTGCGCCAGCTCGTCCCGCGTGCGCCGTGCCCGAGCATTCGCACGCAGCACGATGATGGCCAGGGTCACCGAATAGACCACCGGCACCGCCGCCCACACCACCCCGGCGCCCATGAACCACGCCGTCAGGGCGGCCACGGCCGAGGCACCGATGAGTCCAGCCGCCAGTGCTCCGTCACTTGGGTCGACATCCGCGATGCGGTTCGGCTGGAACCACAGAGGGGTTGGTCCGGGCACCCGCATCGTTGCCACCTGGTCCACCAGTTCCTCCTCGCGCACCTGCGCATCGCGCAACTCATGGCTCAGCGGTCGCACGGCCTCGTCGACAAGCGCCCGGAGGTGCGCCGACGCATCCTCGGGGTTGCCACCGTCACCGTGCGTGGCGACCAGTCGGTCGGTCACCATGCGGCGGACGTCCTCGAGCAGGCGCTCTCGGTCGACCTCAACCAGACGGGCGGATTCCAGGGCCAGGGCTTTCTCGCGAGCCAGCTCCACCAGGATGCGCTCCCGATCTTCCGCGTCCTCCTCCAGGGAGGAGCTGAGGCGCCCGCCCGTCACCAGCCACACAGCCAGGAATACCGACAGGACGATGAAGGCCGGATCGACCCGGTCCGGATCGGGCACCCCCGCCAGATCAGCGATGGCCAAGGCCCCGAGGATCGTGAGCGGGCCGGCGAGGAGCAGCACACCGGTGGTGACCCAACGACGCAGCGAGGCGGATCGCCCGCGAATCCTCGGACGGATCACCTGCGCCGTTACGACGACGACGAGGAAAGCGGACGCGGCGTAGAAGAACCAGGCGAACCACGACACGTCATGCGGCTGAGTCGAGAGCAGCGCAGCGGCGAAGAAGACCAGCGGCACCGCAACCCCGAAGGTCCGCAGGGAGAGTCCCGCCGGCAGGCCCGCTCGCCACCACCTATCCACCGACCCTCACCTCCACAGGTTCCGGCCGGATGACGATGAGCCGGCCTGCACCCCGGCCCCCGGACATCGCCAGCGGACTGGAGTCGAAGCTCAGCCGCGTGTCCCGGGCTGCGCTGAGGATGGTGATGTCCTCCACATCAGCACCGCGCAACGCGGCCACGATCGCGGGGCGATCGGACCACACCTCCTCGACCTCCAGACCCATGGCCGGCGACCGCCCCGGCCCGAGCAGGCGGACGGCCGAGCCGTTCATCGCCGACACACGCCCCCGATCGTCGACCACCACCACGCCTGTCTCGGAGGCCAGGTAGGACTCCGCCTCCGTCATGGGCCGCAGGTCGAACGCCCGGAAGTTCGCCACCCCGAACGCGGCGAAGGCCACGGGCAGCAGGCTCAGGACGGCCGGACCGATGCCGAGGATCCGGATGTTGAAGAAGGACATGCTGTTCATCGCCCACGGCAGCAGGATCGCGAAGAGGACGAGCGCGATCTGGAGGCGATGCAGTCGCGGGGACCGCACCGCACTCACCACCGTGGACCACACCGCCACGGTCAGCAGGCCGTACGTCCAGACGAAGAAGGCGATGTATGCCGGGCTGCGTCGGGGAAACGCGAACGTCTCCGGGTCGAAACCGCCGCCGAAGAACACGTCCATCGCCCACGGCCCGAAGATGATCACCGCGAAGCCAAGGGGCACGAGGAACATCACCGAAACGACCCACGGACGCATCCATCGATCACGCCCGGTGACCCAGCAGATGAAGAACAGCAGGGCCACCGGACCCACCAGCCAGCCGATGTAGCTCAGCCGGATGGCGACGACCTGCTGGTCGAACGTCAAGGCGTCGGAGAGGCTGAAGGCGTAGGTCACGAGGATCTCGGAGATCGCGAGCAGGGTGATCGTCACACTCCCCCCGTGCCGGGAGGTCCCTCTCTCACGCCACGTGAAGACCGCGAGGAGCAGCACGACCATGCTCGCGGCGACGAGGAATCCGAAGACCTCGGCGTTGCCGGGACTCGACATCGTTGCTGTCTAGCGGGTCAGGACGAGCTTGCCGCGCACGTCACCGGAATCCATGACCCCGAAGGCCTCCGCTGCGTTCTCCATGGGCAGGACACGGTCGATGATCGGGCGCACACCGGTGCGAACGAGGAGGTCCACGAGGGCACGCAGCTCACCGATCGTCCCCATCGTGGAGCCGACGACGTTCAACTGCAGGAAGAACAGCCGGTTCAGGTCGGCCGGCGGGTTGGGGCCGGATGTCGCCCCGGAGATCACGATCGTGCCACCGGGACGCAGGGATCGCATCGAGTGCGACCACGTGGCCTCGCCGACGGTCTCCATCACCGCATCCACCTTGTCGGGAAGTCGCGCACCGGACTCGAAGGCACCATCGGCTCCGATCTCCAGCGCCCAGGCCAACTTGTCGTCATCACGCGACGTGACCCACACCTGCCGACCCATGGCCTTGCCGAGGACGATCAGCGCCGTGGCGACACCACCGCCCGCACCCTGGACGAGGATCGTGTCTCCCTCGCGCGTGCCCGACTTCGTGGCGATCATCCGGTAGGCGGTGAGGTAGGCCGTGGGAAGGCAGGCGGCCTCCTCGAACGTCAGCTCGGCCGGCTTGTCGATCAGGTCGTGCGCCGGGATCCGCACGTGCTCGGCGAGCGCCCCCGGATAGCGCTCACTGAGCAGACTGCGGCGCGGGTCGAGGGTCTCGTCCCCGCCGTTGGCGTCCGCATCGCCGATGACGGCGTGGACGATGACCTCGCGGCCGTCGTCGGTGACTCCGGCGGCATCGGTGCCGAGGATCATCGGCACCTGCTCGGCCTTGAGTGCCTGACCCTTCAGAGCCCACAGGTCATGGTGGTTCAGGCTGCCGGCCTTCACCCGCACCGTGACCCAGTCATCCGGCGTCACGGGCTCGGGGAGTTCCCCGACACCTAGCACGGAGAGGGGATCGTCCCGGTCGATGCCGGCGGCGTAGATGGCGAACATGCCGATGACCCTAGCCCCGATGCGTGTAGGGGAACACCGCTTCGCTGGGCCCCTCCGCCCGCAACTGCAGGAGCCGCTCCTCGGCCTCGTCGAGCGTGGGCGTGTGGCCGTCCGGAACCTCCCAGCACACCGTCATGGGCTCATCCGGACGCAGGAACCACTGTCCCCGGTCCTGAAGAAGCGTCCGGTGCTGCGCGAAGCCGAGGACGAACGAACGAAGGGAGTCCAGAT
>JAUHZW010000127.1 GCA_030425745.1 Actinomycetes bacterium | reverse complement strand
GTTCCCCGAGCCGGACCGGTTCGACATCACCCGCGAGAACGCCAACCGGCATGTCGCCTTCTCGCGCGGGCCGCACTTCTGCGTCGGCCAGCCGCTGGCCGTCCAGGAGATGGTCATCGCCTTCGATCACCTGCTGGATCGTCTCGACGACATCCGGCTGGCACCCGGGGCGACACTGCAGCGCGCCCCCGGGTTCTTCCTCTACTCGCTCACGGACCTGCCCATCACCTTCACCGCGCGGTGAGTGGCGGCCCTGCCCCGACCCTCTAACCTGCAGGGATGCTCATCCTGCTTCCGCCGAGTGAGGGCAAGTCCGCACCGCAGAGCGGCCCGGTGCTCGACCTCGCCGCGTTGTCGTTCCCTGAACTGACCGGGATCCGCGAGCAGGTCCGCACAGCGCTCCTGGACCTGTGCTCAGGCCCGGCGCCGGAGGCAGCAACGGCCCTCGGGCTGGGCCCGACCCAACTGGGCGAGGTGGGCGCGAACACACGGTTGGCCGATGAGCCGTGCGCGCCAGCCATCGAGGTGTACACGGGTGTGCTCTACGAGGCATTGGATGTCGGATCTCTCACCGCCGCTGCACGTCGACGGCTCGATGCGAGCGTCGCGATCGCCTCAGGACTGTGGGGCCTCGTGCGCCCCGGGGACCCCATTCCGTCGTACCGCCTCAGCGGGGGCGTGACGCTTCCGGCGCTGGGGAGACTGTCGACCATCTGGCGCGACGCCGTGAGCACCGTCATCGGCGAACAGGAGGGCCTGATCATCGATATGCGATCGGGCGCCTACGTCGACCTGGGGCCGCTTGACGACGCCATGGCTGACCGTGCGGTCACCGTGCGCGTGCTGACCGAGCGCGCCGGCAAACGCTCCGTCGTGAGCCACCACAACAAGTCCACGAAGGGGCTGCTCGTGCGATCGCTCGTGACGTCGCGTCGCCGGCCGACCCGCATCGCCGACCTGCTGGACGTGCTTGCGGATGCCGGGCATCAGGTCGAGCTGTCACCGCCCAAGAAGGGTGACATCCAGATCCTCGACGTCGTGCTGCAGGGCTGAGTGCCCCTAGACACCGTCCGGGGTGTCAAGCTCACGCAGGTGGGCCGCCTCGGCGAAGCTGAACATCGACGAGTTGCCGTCGGGGAACCAGGCCAGTGCGCTCAGCGAGCAGGGCGGGAGTTCCATTCGGTAGAGGCTGTCCAACGGAGCGCCCACAGCGTGCGCGACCATCACCTTGATCGGTGTCACGTGCGCCACGACGAGGACGCGCTCACCCGGATAGCGCTCGACGAGTTCGGCCCGAGCCCCGAGGACCCGTGACTGGCAGGCCTCGAAGGACTCACCTCCCGGCGGCGCCACCGCCGTGGAGGACAGCCACTCCTCGAGTTCACGCGGCCACATCTCCCGCACCTCTGCGAAGGTGCGGCCATCCCACTCCCCGAAACCGCACTCGGCGAACCCGTCCATGACCTCCACCGGGAGGCCGAGGGCATCGGCCACGATCTGGGCCGTCTGACGGGTCCGCAGGAGCGGGGAGGCGACGATCCGCTCGATATCGCGACGCGTCGCCAACTCGAAGGCGAGAGCCTCCGCCTGCCGCTCCCCCAGCGGAGCGAGGGGCGCATCGAATCCGCCGCGTCCGCTGAACCGCTTCTCCAGACTCAACTCCGTGGCGCCATGACGGGCCATCACGGTGTACGTCGGCGGATCGATGGTGGCCCAGCCGATCATGACGCGTGGCGGCTTGGCTGCGGCCTCCTCGATCACGGCGCGACTGTGCTCGACCTCGATCCCGCCGACGACGTCCTCCGCCAGTTCATCCTCCGCGGCGATTCCGTCGAGCCGGCGAATCGGCGAGGACTGCCCGGTCAGGGCTGCGTCGATCATCTCGTTGACGAGGGCGTCAGCGGCGGCGTTCTCCGCCCGCGGGACCCACACGTAGGTGACCTGTCCGGGAGAGAACGCGGCACGTGCCCGCTTCGCCAGTTCACGCATGTCCGGATGCTTGATCTGCCAACGGCCGCTCATCTGCTCGACGACGAGCTTGGAGTCCAGCCGCACCTCGACGACGGCCTCCGGATCGATCTCGCGAGCGTGCTCCAGTCCGGCGATGGCACCTCGGTACTCCGCGACGTTGTTGCTGACCTCCCCGAGGTACTCGGCCAGCTCCGCGAGAAGCGCGCCGGTCGTGGCATCCCGGACCACGGCCCCGTAGGCGGCTGGCCCGGGGTTGCCCCGAGAACCGCCGTCGGCCTCGACGATGAGAGAACGCGCCACGGGCTACAGGCCCGACTCCGGGGTGCGGACCAGGATCCGGCGGCACTCCTCGCAGCGGACGACCTCGTCGGCCGCGGCAGCGCGAAGCTCCTCCAACTCCGTGGGCGGAAGCGACAGCCGGCAGCCCTGGCAGGCGCCTCGATGCAGCGGAGCCGCACCGACGCCCCCATGCTCTCCGCGGATCTTGTCGTACAGCGCAAGCAGGTCGGCCGGGACGCCACCCGCTGTCTCCCGGCGCTCTGCCTCGACGCCCGCACGCTCGGCGTCGATCTCGGCGAGCTTCTCCGCGACCGTGGCGGCAAGGGCCTGCTGCTGGGCGGCGAGCTCGTCGCGCTGGGCGGTCAGCTGGGCCACGGCGGCTCGCGCACCCTCGACCCGCTCCATGATCTCCAGTTCGACGTCCTCCAGATCGTTCTGGCGTCGAGCGAGGTTCTCCAGCTCGGCCTGGATGGACTGCAGCTGCTTGGGGTCGCCGATGGTGCCGGAGTCCAGAAGCTCCTGATCGCGCGCCCGACGCTCTCGGACCTGCTCAACGTCGCGGTCGGCCTGCTTCTGCTCGTCCTCCAGATCGCTGGCGATCGTCTCCGCAGCGACGACCTCGTCACGGGCGCGCCGGAGACGGGCCTCCACGTCGGTCAGTTCGGCGGACTCAGGCAGGTGAGTGGCCCGGTGCTGGATCTGGGTGAGGCGCGTGTCGTGCTCCTGGACGTCCAGCAGTCGGAGCTGGATCGCGGGGTCGGCTTTCAGGACGGGCTCCCTCGGTGCAGGGTCCAGGGGTCGGTCACGACCGTGGACACGTGGATGTCAACCGTACTGCCGAGGCGCTCCAGATCCTGCTGGAGCGCCGAAGCCGCGACCGGGAGCCACGGCCACTCGCTCGCCCAGTGGGCGACATCGACGAGCGCACATCCGCCGTCGACCAGGTGATCCTGCGCGCGGTGATGACGCAGGTCGGAGGTGACGTAGACGTCGGCGAGGTCCGCCGCGGCTCCGAGAAAGGCATCGCCGGAGCCTCCGCACACCGCCACGGTCTCCACGAGTCGATCCGGGTCGCCGGCGACCCGGACGCCGTGGTGCGTCGCCGGGAGCCGTTCGGCGACCCGCTCGGCGAATGAGCCGAGGGTGAGCACCTCGTCGAGGCGCCCGACCCGACCCGTGCCGCAACGCGGCTCGTCGGGAATGGGCACGAGGGGGCTGGTGTCCTGGACTCCCAGGACGTCCGCCAGCGCATCGGCGACCCCGGGCGTGGCGTGGTCGGCGTTGGTGTGGGCCGCGTACAGGGCGATGCCATGACTGATCAGCGTGTGCAGGACGCTGCCCTTGTGGTTGACCGGGGCGACGGAGTGCACCCCCCGCAACAGCAGGGGGTGGTGGGTCACGATGAGGTCGGCCTGCTCGACCAGGGCCTCGTCGACCACATCGCGGACGGGGTCGACCGCGAACAGCACGCGCGACACCGAGGCGTTCGGGTCACCGCAGACCAGACCGACGGCGTCCCAGTCCTCGGCGAGGGCCGGCGGGTAGCGGTCCTCGAGCAGGCTGACGAGCTGGCCGACGGTGGTGGGCATGGTGAGCAGGCTACCCAGCCCTCCCTCGATCGTGGCCGGATCGGTAGCCTCCCTGCGGGCCTATAGCTCAGTTGGCTAGAGCGCCTCCCTTACAAGGAGGATGTCGGCGGTTCGAGTCCGTCTAGGCCCACGAGGGAGCAAGCACGCAGTGCGGCGACGGAGTGGGCCCATGGTCGCGGGCCCACGAGGGAGCAAGCACGCAGTGCGGCGAAACCTGCAGGTAGCGTCACAACGGCCGGATCTTGCGACTGTACCTGCAGGTTCGGACGTCGATGCGTCAGCGCAGAGCGGCGAGGGCAGCGGCGTACTCGTCCGCGTCTCGGGCCTCCCCCGGAGGATTCACCACCATCCAGCGGATCACGCCGGCCCGGTCGATCACGAAGCTCCCACGGGTCGGGAAGCCCTTGTCCTCGAGGAAGACCCCGTACTCACGAGACACCGCGCCATGCGGCCAGTAGTCGCTGAGCAGGTGGTGCGTGAGGCCCTCCTGCCCGGCAAACACCTTCAGTGACGGCACGCTGTCGCACGAGATGCTCAGGGTCACGGTGTCGGCGCTGTCGAACTCCGTGGACCGGTCACGCAGGACGCCGAGTTCACGCGTGCAGGTTCCGGTGAAGGCGAACGGGTAGAACATGACGAGCACATTCCGCTCACCGCGGTGGTCCGAGAGCGTCACCCGCTCGCCGTACTGGTTGTTGAGGGTGAAGTCGGGAGCGCTGTCTCCGACGGAAAGGAGTGGCACCTGCGCGGTGCTCACCGCTTGGCGCGGGGGGCGACGAGGCGGGTGCCCTGCCAACCGGGTGCAGCGCTGATCGTGCTCGTCTGCTGCAGACCGGCGATCGGTGCGGCATCGGAGATGTCCTCCGCCTCGATGTGACCGTCGTTGCCGGGCTTGGGGGTCAGGAGCCAGACCACCCCGTGGTCGGCGAGCGGACCGATGGCGTCGAGCAGGCCGTCGGCGAGGTCGCCGTCGTCCTCGCGCCACCACATCAGGACGACGTCGACGACGTCCTCATAGTCCTCGTCGACCGTCTCCGCGCCGATGATCTCCTCGACCGCCAGGCGCAGGCCCTCGTCGACGTCGGTGTCGTAGTTGATCTCCTGGACGGTGATCCCGGGTTCGAGCCCGAGGCGACCGGCTCGCATGCGAGCCTCGTCGTCCGCAACGGGGGCCACGTCACTCCTTGTCATCCCGGCCGTCGAGGGTCTCCTCACAGCCTCCTGTGACCCGTAGTCCACCGGACCTTGGGCCCCGACGCAAGCCATCACGCCGAATTGGGATCTTTCTTCGCGCACTCGTCGTTGCTAGGACGTCCACGGGTCGACGGTCGGCGGGGCGGGTCGGCCGGCGATGCGCAAGGATGGGAACCACACCCGCACGAACCGCCCGCGCGGTCCGGTGATCCCGGACCCGCCCGAGTCGAAGGACTGCCGTGACCCCCGGACGCGACCGCGACCCCCTCCTCGCCAGTGGACTGCCCACCCAGTACGTCGATGTCGACCCCGACGAGACCTCCGAGTGGATCGAGTCGTTCGACAACGTGGTCCAGAACGCCGGCAGCTACCGGGCGCGCTACCTGATGCTGTCGCTCCTGCGACGGGCCGCTGAGCAGAACGTCGGTGTGCCGAGCCTGCGCAGCACCGACTACATCAACACCATCCCGCCGGAGCGGGAGCCGTCCTTCCCCGGTGACGAGAAGCTCGAGAAGAAGATCCGCCGCATGATCCGCTGGAACGCGGCGATCATGGTGCACCGCGCGCAGCGCCCCGGCATCTCCGTCGGCGGTCACATCTCCAGCTACGCCTCCTCCGCGACCCTCTATGAAGTCGGCTTCAACCACTTCTTCAAGGGTCCCGATCACCCCGGTGGCGCGGATCAGGTCTTCTTCCAGGGCCACGCCTCGCCCGGTGTCTACGCGCGCGCGTTCGTCGAGGGTCGACTCACGGAGCACCAGATGGACGGCTTCCGGCAGGAGGTGTCCCACCCCGGAGGCGGCCTGCCGTCCTACCCGCACCCGAGGCTGATGCCGTGGTTCTGGCAGTTCCCGACCGTGTCGATGGGCATCGGTCCGCTCAACGCCATCTATCAGGCCCGGTTCAACAAGTACCTCCACGATCGCGGCATCAAGGACACCTCGCAGCAGCGCGTGTGGGCCTTCCTCGGCGACGGCGAGACCGACGAAGTGGATGCGGTGGGCGCGCTCACGCTGGCCGCCCGCGAGGAGCTCGACAACCTGACCTTCGTCGTCAACGCCAACCTGCAGCGCCTCGACGGACCCGTCCGTGGCAACGGCAAGATCATCCAGGAGCTCGAGAGCCTGTTCCGCGGCGCCGGCTGGAACGTCATCAAGGTGG
>JAUHZW010000126.1 GCA_030425745.1 Actinomycetes bacterium | reverse complement strand
CGGGCTTGGCGGTCTGTGGGTAGTGGCCCGGGCCGGCGGCCAGACCCCGGTCGGTGACCTCGGGGCCCACATAGAGGACACGGTCGGTCACGACGGTCTCGTCGGTCCCCTTGCGGACGAAGCGGAGCTTCGCGAACGGCGGCTTCACTGGTTCGGCCGCCTCCTCCTGCACCTCGAGTGGCTGGCCGACCAGGGCACTGTCTGGTGCTGGATCGTCGTCCGGGACCGACACCTCGTCTGTGGCGTCGGGCACCGGCTCCGCGTCGACCACCCACATCTCGGCAGCGGCCTCCTGCCCGGCGTCGAACGCAGCGTCCTGCCCCCGCACCTGCACAAGCCCGAAACTCGCGAGTGCGACGGCACCCACAAGCAGGACTCCACCGAGGGACCAACGGGCGGCAGGGGTGCCAAGCCATACCGGGAGTCGGTCGCCCTCGGCAACAGGAGGCCGCACGACGATGACGACGGCCGCCGCGACCGCCACGATCGCCGACACCCACGGCGGGACCACAGGGACGATGCTCACGAGCCCACTGGCAGGGGCCAGCCATGCGACCCAATGACGGGGGTGCAGGGCCGCGAACAGGATCGGGACGATCAGCGCCAGCAGCCCCCACGTCCAAGACCCGGGCGCCACGAGCACCGCCACGACCCATGGGATCGCAACAGCGACGACTCCTTGGATCCGGACCATCCGTCAAGTATCACCCGACGGCCAGGCCCAACTCCTCGCAGGCACGCACCATCTGGCGATCGCGGGAGAGGACGACGTCACAGCGAGTGATGAGCGCAGAAGCGACGTGGATCGCGTCGAGGGACCTGAGGAATTGAACGGGTAGGACGGTCGCCCGAAGGAGCACCTGCTCGTCGAGGGCGACGAACTGTAGGGGAAGCGCCCCCACGTTCAGACGGGTGCCCGGGGAGAGGCGTCCCTCACGGATCACGAGACGGCCCAGTTCCACTGCGGTCAATCGAGAGGTGACCACTTCTCCCTGGGCCTGCCACTGAGACAGCGCCAATCGCGCGCCCTGGCTCCCGGAGGCGTCCAGCAGCAGGTCAGCGAGGAGGCTCGTGTCGCAGTAGGCGCGCATCAGTACCGCTGATCGCGTTGCTCAGAGAGCATCGTTTGGACGTCGGTGCCGGCCGGGAGAGGCGGATCCAGCAGTATGACGTCGTCCCATGAGCCGGCGGGTGCCGGAGTGACGAGGTGGCGCACCTCCTTCGGGTAGTCCCGCAGGGCGTAGTCGCGCACGTACTCCTCGAGGGCCTCGCGGGCCAGGCCCTGCTGGCTGCGTCCCGTCGTCTCCGACAGATCCCGCAGGGCGTTCGCCAACTCCTCGGGCAGACGCAGGTTCATGGCCATGTCTCGACGGTACCGCTTTCGGTACCACCATGTCTGGGCTGCGTGGGTCGTCGTCATGTCTGAACCGTCTCGAAGGGGACGACGACGGACCACACCCAGAGCTCAACCTGTGGACGAAGGACCGGGCGATTTCGCCCCTGTGGATCCAGCCGCTACTCTTGCCGGGCTGCAGGGTTCGCCCCGCACACGCAAACACCCTCCTGCCACGGAACGACCGTGGCCGCTGAGTCCGAAGGAGGTGGGTTGTTTATGCGTCGTTACGAGATCATGGTCATTCTGGACCCGGATCTGGAAGAGAAGACCATCGCTCCCAGCCTGGAGGCGTTCCTCAACGTCATCCGCGGTGACGGTGGAACCGTCGAGAGCGTGGACATCTGGGGCCGGCGTCGCCTGGCCTACGAGATCAACCACAAGGCCGAGGGCATCTACGCGCTCATGTACGTGATCGCCACCAAGGAGTCCGTCGCGGAGCTCGACCGCCAGCTGTCCCTCAACGAGGCTGTCATGCGCACCAAGGTGATGCGCAACGACGAGCAGCCGGTCGCGGCAGGGGCCGAGTAATGGCCGCCGGCGACATCGTGGTCACGGTGGTGGGCAACCTCACCAACGATCCCGAGCTGCGGTTCACCCCCAGCGGTGCCGCGGTCGCCTCGTTCACGATTGCGTCCAACTCGCGATACCTGGATCGCAACACGAACGAATGGAAGGACGCCGAGCCCGTCTACATGCGGTGCAGCGTGTGGCGCCAGTACGCGGAGAACGTCGCCGAGTCCCTCACCAAGGGCATGCGCGTGATCGCGTCCGGTCGCCTCAAGCAGCGCTCGTACGAGACCCGCGAGGGTGAGAAGCGCACCGTGGTGGAGATGGAGGTCGACGACGTCGGCCCCGCGCTGCGGTACGCGACCGCGAAGGTCAACCGCATCCAGCGTGAAGGCGGTGGCGGCGGCTTCGGCGGCGGCGCGCCTGCCGGTGGCGGCGCCCCGGCGGACGATCCTTGGGCCTCCGGCCCGTCGTCCGGCGCGAACTTCGACGAGCCCCCCTTCTAATCACTCTTCCCGATCATCCTGGAACTCCGATGAGTTCCGGCCCCCGACAGGAGCACCACACCCATGGCACGAGACAACAAGAACCGCCAGGCGGCGGCTCGCAAGAACGAGAAGATGGTCAAGGCGAAGGCCTGCCAGTTCTGCAAGGACGGCGTGAAGGCCATCGACTACAAGGACACGAACCTGCTCCGCAAGTTCATCTCCGACCGCGGCAAGATCCGCGCCCGCCGCGTGACCGGCAACTGCACGCGCCACCAGCGCGACATCGCGATGGCCGTGAAGAACGCCCGCGAGGTCGCTCTGCTTCCCTACACCTCGACCGGCCGCTGACGCCTGAGACGCTAGAAGGAGACGAACATGAAGCTCATCCTCACTCAGGACGTCGACGGTCTCGGCATCGCTGGCGATGTCGTCACGGTCAAGGACGGCTACGGCCGCAACTACCTCGTCCCCCGCGGTCTTGCCACCGCGTGGACCCGTGGCGGCGAGAAGCAGGTGCAGCAGATCAAGCGGGCTCGCAAGGTCCGCGAGGTCCGCGACCTCGGCCACGCCAATGAGATCAAGCAGGCCATCGAGGGTCTGACGGTCACCGTGACCGCGCAGGCTGCCGACACCGGCAAGTTGTTCGGCTCGGTCACCAACGCCGACATCGCTGACGCGGTCAAGGCGGCCGGTGGTCCGATCATCGACAAGCGCAAGGTCGTCATCGCCACCCCGGTGAAGAAGACCGGCAAGCACAAGGCTCAGATCGAGGTGCACCCCGACGTCACCGCCACGGTGGCCTTCGAGGTCGTCGCCGGCTGACGCCACCCGAATCAATGATGAAGGGCCGCACCCCAGTGGGGTGCGGCCCTTCATCATGGGCTGAACAGGTCAGCTGGTCGTGACCTCCAGCTCGCCGCTCGCTGCGGCGAACACGAACACGATCAGCCAGATGATGATGCCGATGACGAAGAGGATCACGCCGATGATGCCGAGGATGTAGCCGGCCTTGGCTGCACCCCCGTTGGTGGCGAGACCCTGCTCGGCGTTCCGCATGCCGATACGGCCGAAGATGATGGCCAATACCGAGCCGATGATGCCGAGGCAGAAGAACTGCAGTATGCCCATCACGAGAGCGGCCGTGCCCATGCCGTTCTGCGGCTGTGCGGGCTGTCCCTGGGGAGCGGGGGTGGTCATGATGTTCCCTTCGCTGAGGTTCTGAACGGTCATATTCAAGCGGCTTCGGCAAGGTTCGTCACCCATATGACCCATCAGCACTACAGTCTTGACGGTCAAGAATGACGACACAGCCCGATGAAGGGAATGACCATGGGCTTCCAGCAGGCGGTACGCACCTGCTTCAGCAAGTACGCCGACTTCAACGGACGTGCCTCCCGGGCCGAGTTCTGGTGGTTCTTCCTGTTCACGGTCCTGGTGAGCATCGTGCTGATGATCCCGTTGTTCATCATCATCGGATTGATGGCCGCGATGGGCGACAACAGCGCCGGTGCTGCCGTCTTCGGCGTACTCATGGTGATCTGGTACATCGTGATCTTCGGGGTGACCATCGCGCTGTTCATCCCGACCCTCGCTGTGGGTGCACGTCGCCTCCACGACTGGGGGCAGACCGCGTGGCTGCTCCTGCTCTACTTCGTGCCCTGCGGCAACATCGCGCTCATCGTCATGTGGGCGCTTCAGGGCACGCCGGGCGACAACGCCTACGGCCCGAAGCCCGCTCAGTAGTCCACCCCGCAACGCCCACAACCAAGGAGAAGCACCATGGGATTCGGACAGGCAATCTCGTACAACCTCAGCAACATGACCAACTTCAACGGCCGCGCCGGCCGGGGCGAGTTCTGGTGGTGGATCCTGACGCTGTGGATCATCAGCTTCGTCATCAACCTCTTCACCGGCGGCCTCGGTGTGCTCACCGGCTCTGACTCGGCGTCCAGCTTCCTGGGCTTCATCGGGTGGGTCATCTGGATCATCCTGCTGCTCGCCACCCTGGCCGTCGGCTCCCGTCGTCTGCATGACACCAACAAGTCCGGCTGGCTGCAGCTGCTCTACCTGATCCCCTGCGTCGGCTGGATCGTCATCTTCATCCTCTGCGCGCAGCCCGGCACCGCCGGCGACAACGCGTACGGAGCGCCTCCGGCGAACTAGCAACTACTCAGCAGTACCGGCGTGTCGGTCCTGTGACGTGAGTCACGGGACCGACACGCTTTTGTGTGTCCCCACTTCCCCGGGGTCCTATGAGGAGGAGTCATGGCGTTCTCAGCACATGAGGTGTTGGAAGAGTCCTGGAATCTGAGCAAGCGCAACTACTGGGCCTGGTGGCCGGTCATCATCGTGGCCGCTCTGGTCATCGGCATCTCACAGATCCTCGCCGGCCTGTTCACCGGCTGGGGCAGCAGCGTCGACGGCTTCTTCGGCGCACTCCTCGCCGTCATCGGCGCGATCCTGTCGATCATCGCCGCCCTGCTGTCGATCCAGATGGCGCTCGGCATCCTGAAGAACTCCTACGCCGTCAGCGGCGGTGAGCGACCGAGCGTCTCGCGCCTGTTCGAGGTGCGTCACTTCTGGTGGTTCCTGTTCGCCTCGCTCATCTTCGGCGTCATGGTGATCATCGGCCTCTTCGCCCTCGTGGTGCCGGGACTGATCATCGCCTTCATGCTCGGGCTCTTCGCGTACGCCCTGATCGGCGGTCAGGCCAACAACGGCTTCTCCGCCTTGGCGACGAGCTGGGACCGCATCTCAAGCAACTTCTGGAAGTACCTGGGCTTCCGCATCGTGCTCACCGGGGTGATCCCGGCACTGCTCATCGCCGGGGTGTTCGTCATCGGTCTGCTCGGAGGCGGCGCGTTCCTCGGCTTCGATGCCCTCAACGGCAACGCGGCCGGCGGCATCATCGCGGCGATCCTCGGTTTCGTCGCCGTGATCATCATGGTGCTGCTCTATGTCTGGGCGGTCACCTTCACGGTCGTCGCCGACGCCCTCGCTTACCGCCGCCTCGCGCCGGACTGGGCGGAGTAGTCCCTACCTTTCGCTGAACTGCTCGAGAAGGTCGTCGACGAGTCCGTCGGCGGCCTTCTCGATCATTGCGAGTGATGCGGAGAATCCGTCGGCATCGCCGAAGTAGGGATCGGGCACGACGAGGTCCGCGTGCGGGGCGTCCAGATGCGCGAGGTCCGGGTCGTAGGACCGCATCATGCGCAGCTGCGGCCGTGCGTCGTCGGTCAATCCGGACTCTTCGAGCATCACCTCGAGATTCGCGTAGTTCGACTCGTCCATCGCGACGATGAGGTCGATGTCAGCCATCCAGGAGGGGTCGATCTGCCGGGCACGGTGATCGAACTCGTAGCCGGCTTCCGCCAGTGTGGCCTGCGCCCGCTGGTCTGCCGGGTGCCCGATGTGCCAGTCGCCGGTGCCCGCGGAGTCGACGACGACCCGGTCATCCAGACCCGCGGCAGCGACGCGGTCGCGCAGCACCGCCTCCCCCATCGGGGAACGGCAGATGTTGCCGAGGCAGACGACGGTGATGCGGTAGGGCCGGTCGGTCATACCGGAAGGGTATCGACGAGTTTTCGTCCACAGCCTTGGGACGGTGTTTCCCCCGTTCCCACGAGGGAAAGTGAACCGCGGGTTCAGACAATTCCCCACACTGTCCACAGGTGAGCGAACAACTGTCGGGCACCTACCCCCATGTTGTCCACAGCTCTATCCACAGGGCTCATGGACGGTGTCAGACCCGATCCGTAGCGTTCGCACTGTGTCGGTATATGAGCTGCATCCAGATGAGGAGATGAGCGGCATCGACCGCACTCCTCCCACCGACAATGCCGCCG
>JAUHZW010000125.1 GCA_030425745.1 Actinomycetes bacterium | reverse complement strand
CTTCGACTCGCATGACACCCAGAACGGCCCGGACCTCGTCCATGCCCGACAGCTGCTCGACGGTGCTGCGGAGATCGGCGTCCCTGGCCAGATGGGTCCGAACGATCAGCCCCGCGTCATCACCGTGGCCATCCTGTCGGACGACCTGGATGCTGACGTCGTTGTCCGCGAAGGTCGATGCGATCGTCGCGAGCACACCGGGGCGATCCGCGACGTCGAGGTTGAGGTAGTACCGCGTGCGGGCATGGCCCACCGGCAGGGTCGGGAGGTTGCCGTAGGTGCTCTCCCCCGGTCCGCGACCACCCACCACACGATTGCGCGCGGCGGTGACGAGATCGCCCATGACAGCGCTCGCGGTCGGGAAGCCGCCGGCACCTCGGCCGTAGAACATGAGCTCACCGGCCGCCTCGGCCTCGACGAACACGGCATTGAAGGATCCGCGGACGGATGCGAGCGGATGGTCCCGAGGCAGCATCGTCGGATGAACGCGGACGATGACGCCGTCGTCGGCCCGCTCGGCCACAGCGAGCAGCTTGATCACGAACCCCATCTGCTGCGCGGCCCGGACATCATCGGCCGTGACCTGGGAGATGCCCTCGCAGGAGACGTCGTCGATCGTGACCCGGGTGTGGAAGGCGAGCTCGGCGAGGATGGCCGCCTTGGCCGCGGCGTCGTGACCGTCGATGTCGAGGCTCGGATCGGCCTCGAGGTAGCCCAGCGCCGTGGCCTCGTCGAACACGTCGGCGTACTCGACGCCCTCCTCGTCCATCTTGGTGAGCATGTAGTTGGTGGAGCCGTTGACGATGCCCATCACCTTGGTGACACGGTCACCGGCCAGGGACTCCCGCAGGGGGCGCAGCAGCGGGATCGCGCCAGCGACCGACGCCTCGAAGTACAGGTCGACACCGTGCTCGGCCGCTGCCGCATAGAGGGTGGCACCGTCCTCGGCCATCAGCGCCTTGTTCGCGGTGATGACGCTGGAGCCCGCCGCCATCGCCGCGAGGATGAGCGATCGGGCCTCATCGATCCCGCCGATCAGCTCCACGACGATGTCCGCGCCGCTCGCCGCGAGGGCAGCCGCATCGGTGGTGATGAGCGGGGCCGGAACACCCTCGCGGGGCTTGCCGGCGTCGCGCACGGCGACCCCGGTCACCTCCAGGCGCGCGCCGACGCGCTCGCGAAGCTCATCGGCCTGCTCGAGCAGCATCCGGACGACGGACGAGCCGACGGTGCCGCCGCCGAGCACGGCGACGGACAGGGTGGGCATGTCGGGCATGGGCCAAGCCTCTCAGGTGGGAAGCGCCCCGGATCAGGCACCCGGGTCAAGGCGCAGGAGGTCGTCCATCGTCTCCCGCCGCAGCACGACCCGGGTGCTGCCGTCGGACGCGGCCACGACCCCGGGCCGCGGCAGGTAGTTGTAGTTGGACGCCATCGAGCGGCAGTAGGCGCCGGTCGCGGCGACGGCCAGGAGGTCGCCCGGTGCGAGATCCGCCGGCAGCCAGGCGTCGCGGATCACGATGTCCCCGGACTCGCAGTGCTTGCCGACGACCCGACAGAGCACGGGCTCCGCGCCGGACTCCCTCGAGGCGAGGGTGACGGTGTACTGCGCGTCATAGAGCGCGGTGCGGATGTTGTCGCTCATGCCACCATCGACCGACACGTAGGTGCGCACGGCCCCACCGTCGAGTTCGACGGGCTTCACGGTGCCGACCTCGTAGAGCGTGATGGCCGACGGGCCGACGATCGCCCGGCCGGGCTCGAAGGCCAGCGACGGCATCGAGATGCCCTCCTGGGCGCACTGCTTGCCGACGATGTCACCGATCTGCAGGGCCATGTCGGGCACGTCGAGCGGGTCATCGGACTCCAGGTACGCGATGCCCATGCCGCCGCCGAGGTTGAGCTCCTCGACCTCGATGCCCTGCTCGTCCCAGATGCGTTGGGCGATAGAGACGATGCGTGCGGCGGCCACCTCGAAGCCGGCTGCATCGAAGATCTGCGAGCCGATGTGCGAGTGCAGTCCGCGGAAGTCCAGACTCGGCAGCTTCGCGATCCGCCGCACCGCCTCCTCGGCCGCGCCCGACGAGACCGACAGGCCGAACTTCTGATCCTCGTGGGCTGTCGCGATGAACTCGTGGGTGTGCGCCTCGACGCCGAGGGTCACGCGGACGAGGACGGACTGCACGACGCCGGCCCGGGCGGCCGCATCGGCGACGCGGACGATGTCCTCGAAGGAGTCGATGACGATGCGCCCCACACGAGCCTCGACGGCCGCCTCGATCTCGGTCATGGACTTGTTGTTGCCGTGCATGAGCAGTCGATCGCCCGGCACACCCGCACGCAGCGCCACGGCGAGCTCGCCACCGGAGGCGACGTCGATGCCGAGGCCCTCCTCGGTGACCCACCGGGCGATGGCCGTGGTGAGGAAGGCCTTGGCCGCGTAGTAGACGATCCCGGCACCGGCCTCGAGGTAGGCCGCGCGGTACTCGCGGGCCCGTCGACGCAGGTCTCCCTCGTCGAGCAGGAACACCGGCGTGCCGTGCTCCGTCGCCGCATCCCGGACGTCGACGCCACCGATCTCCATCGCGCCATCGACATTGCGGCAAGCCGAGGACGGCCAGACAGCAGGCGCGAGTGCGTTCATCTCGGCGGGCGACGCCGGCTTCACCCCGGCCCCGTGTTCCACGAGGACATCGGCATGGCGGGGTCCGGCCGGGTGCGCGCGCATGGCGACAAGGCTAGGGCGTGCGCCGACTACATGCGGTCGGGGGCGCTGACGCCGAGCAGGTCCAGGCCGTTCGCGATGGTCTGCCGCGAGGCGGCGCACAGCCACAGACGCGCGATGTGGATCGACGCGAGCTCCTCGTCCGCACGTGGGAGCACCCGGCACATGTCGTAGAACCGGTGGTAGGCGGTGGCGAGGTCCTCGAGGTAGCGCGCCACCCGGTGCGGCTCGCGCAGCTCCGCAGCGGACGCGACGATGCGGGGGAACTCGCCGATCATGCCCAGCAGGTTGTTCTCGCGCTCATGGTCCAGAAGGGATGGGTCGAAGTCCGCCGCACGCCAGTCGATGCCCAGCTCCTCGGCATTCCGCAGCACCGACGAGATCCGCGCGTGCGCGTACTGCACGTAGAACACCGGATTGTCGTTGGTGGCCTTCGTCATCTCCTCGAGATCGAGGGTCAGCGGCGAGTCGGCAGGGTAGCGGGCCAGGGTGTAGCGGGCGGCGTCGACGCCCACCTCCTCGACGAGGTCGTCGAGGGTCACGATCGTGCCGGCCCGCTTGGAGAGCTTGACCTCCTCACCCCCACGGGTGATCTTCACCAACTGGCCGATCAGCACCTCGACGTTCTCGTCCATGTCGTCGCCGGCGCAGGCCGCGACGGCCCGGAGTCGGTTCACGTATCCGTGGTGGTCCGCCCCGAGCAGGTAGATGTTGAGGTCGAAGCCACGTGCCCGCTTGTCGACGTAGTAGGCGGTGTCGGAGGCGAAGTAGGTGTACTCCCCATCGGCCTTGATGAGGACGCGATCCTTGTCGTCGCCGAAGTCGGTGGTGCGCAGCCAGATCGCACCCTGCTGCTCGAACACGTGCCCCTGCTCACGCAGCTTCGCCATCCCGCGCTCGACCGCACCCGACTCGTGCAGGCTCCGCTCGGAGAACCAGACGTCGAAGTGGGTGCGGAACAGTGCGAGCACCTGCTGCTGCTGCTTGAGCTGCAGTGCGTAGGCGGCCTCCCGGAAGGCGACGAGCTGCTGATCCTCCGGCAGCGAGGTGATGTCGGGCTTGGCCATGACGATGGCCGCGGCGAGGTCGAGGATGTATCCGCCGTGGTAGCCGTCCTCCGGCACCGGGCGCCCGTTGGCCGCCGCCATGACCGAGGCACCGAACTTGTCCATCTGGACGCCGCGGTCGTTGATGTAGAACTCGGTGGCCACGGATGCCCCCGCCGCGGCCAGCACGCGAGCGATGGCATCGCCCACCGCGGCCCACCGCGTGTGGCCCAGGTGCAGGGGGCCGGTCGGGTTGGCCGAGATGAACTCGACGTTCACGGTGCGGCCGGCCAGCGAGGTGCCGTGACCCCACGTGTCGGCCGCCTCGACGACTGTCCGGGCGAGCTCGCCCTGGGCGGCGCTGTCGAGACGGATGTTGACGAACCCGGGGCCGGCGACCTCCGCCGAGGCGATGCCGGCCACCTGGGCGAGGCCCTCGGCGAGCAGGGTGGCGATGTCGCGCGGCGGCATCCCGGCCGGCTTGGCCAGCGCCAGGGCGACGTTCGTGGCGTAGTCGCCGTGATCACGGCTCTTGGGCCGCTCGATCCGCACCTCGGGCACATCGACTTCGGGGAGTCGACCGGCCGCGATCAGGTCGTTGAGGGCGGCGGTGACGTGGACCGCCAGAGCGTCGGGATTCACGCCCGGAGCCTATCCGCGCGGGTTTGCCACCCCTGACCACCCCGAGCGGCTACACTCGAGTCAGGCAAGGCCAGTCAGGACCACCGTTCTTCCGGTGCCCGCCCCCAGGGTGGGCATCAGTGTTTCTGGGCGCAAGCGCGGGAACGGGACGAGGTATGAGCGGCTCAGCCGCGTGCCGGGCGACCGTCCGTCACGACGTCCCAGTAGTACCCGCAAGGAGAATGTGCATCATGGCTCAAGGAACCGTGAAGTGGTTCAACGCTGAGAAGGGCTACGGCTTCATCGCCCAGGCCGATGGCGGCCCGGACGTCTTCGTCCACTACTCAGCCATCCAGTCCGACGGCTACCGCTCCCTCGAGGAGAACCAGGTCGTGGAGTTCGAGATCGTCCAGGGCCCGAAGGGACCGCAGGCCGACAAGGTCAACCCCGCCTAGTCAGCTTTCGGCGTCGCTCGGCTGAGCGACACCACGTGAGAAGGGCCCCGCCTGATGGTGGGGCCCTTCTTCGTTGCCCGGGTCGGCCCCCCGACCGAACCTGACAACACTCGTTCTACCCGGCTGGGCCGGATCCCAAACATGGGTGAGAATGGACGACATGGCTGACGACGACATCGAGCGACTCCTCCGCGAGGTCAATGCCACCACCTCGGGCTCCACCGGGGCCGGAGCGTCCACCCCCAAGAAGGACGTGGCCCCGCGGTCCGGTGAGGTCGAGTCCTCCTCCGGCGGTGCCGGCGGACGGCTCGCCTTCTCGGTGGTCGCCGCGGGCGTGACCGGCGTCGGCGCCTTCCTGTTCGGCGTGTTCACCCCCTGGACCGATGCCCTCGACATGGGGTTCGCCGCGGCTGGCGCGGCCTTCCTGACCGGCCTGGTGGCCGGGGCGCCGCGCTGGTTCTCGTCCTAGTCAGCGCTCTGGGCTGATGCGCCCGTGCCTGACGCCTCGTCCGCCGAGGCGCCCACCGCTGATGAAGGCAGGTCCCCGCGGCGGCGCTCGGCATCGGACTCGATGACCGCGCCCCACAACAGGGCGACGAAGCACAGGTAGACCCACAGCAGCAGGACGATCGCCGTGCCGAAGATGACCACGGCGGTGCTGATGCTCGTCGAGAACCGGGTGAACAGGCCTACGCCGATCGTCACTCCGCCGATCCCGAGGGTGGCTGTCCAGGCCCCCAGCGAGTGCCAGGGCACCCGGGCCGGCCGGTCCGGGCCGTGCTGCAGGAGCCAGCGCACCACCACGAAGATCAGCAGGACGACGATGGCCCAGTCCAGCACCGGGACGCCCGTGGTCAGCGGGCCGCTCGGCAGGTCGAGGAAGCCCAGGATCTGCGGCAGCACCGTGAGGATGAAGATCAGCGCGACGCCCACGATGATGGCGATCAGGGTCACGATGGCCGCGAAGCCGCGTTCGATCAGGCCGCTGCGCGTCTCCACCACTCCGAAGGCCGAGTTCATGGCCATCCGCAGGCCGAGCACCACCTTGGAGGCCGCGTAGATCGCCACCAGGGAACTGACCACGGTGGCGATGGTGAACGAGCTGGTGGAGGCGGATTCGATGGTCGAGATCAGCGCTGATGCCACCGGCTCGATGGCGGCGAAGGCATCCGGCGTGCGCTCCCCCAGCCGCTCCAGTGCGACGCGGATGTCGGCCGGATCCAGCAGCAGGCCGGCGACCGTGCCGAGGGCGAGGGCCGCAGGTGCGATGGACAGCGCGACGAAGTAGGCCAGACCGCCGGCGGCCAGTGAGGCGCGGGTGTGTCGGTACTGACGGGACAGGTCCAGGCCGTAATCGACCGTCGCCTGCACCCGGGGATTCACGCTTCCATCCTG
>JAUHZW010000124.1 GCA_030425745.1 Actinomycetes bacterium | reverse complement strand
CTGTCGGGCGATCCGGGAGGCCGGCATCGACGTGCTGTTGATCAGCGCCTTCGACAATCCGGTCGCGATCCGGGCGGGGATGGCTGCCGGTGCCCTCGGCTTCGTCCCCAAGCGGGTCTCGTACGAGCAGCTGGCTGAGGCCCTCGAGTCGGTCGCCCGAGAGGAGATCTACCTGTCGGTGGAGCTCGCCTCGACTCTGGCAGCCGCGTCGGACACGCCGGACCTGAGTCCGCGGGAGCTCGACGCGCTGCGGCTCTATGCGTCGGGGCTGAAGCTCACGGCGGTTGCCCGGCGGATGGACATCTCGCCGCACACGGTCAAGGAGTACCTCGACCGGGTCCGCGCGAAGTACCAGCAGGTGGGGCGGCCCGCCCGCACTCGGACGCAGCTGTATGCCGAGGCGAATCGGGACGGCCTCCTCAGGCCCCCGGGGGCCTGACCCGGTCATATCCCGGAATGTCCCCCCAGGTGGGGACAGTGCACGCTCGCAGCGGTGTCCAATTCTCCGAAGAATGAGATCAGCCGGCGAGCGCGGGGGACTCGCCGGCTTCTCCATGCGCGAGTCCTGACCCTCGCTGCTGTTCGATACGCGTTCAGAGGGCGGTGACCAGGCGCACTTCACGGACGACATCGGTGTCGGCGGGGCCGACCTGCAGGTCGCGCCGGGCCGAGTCCGGCCCCCAGCCTGCTGATTGCAGGAACCCACGCCGCACCCCGTCGGACACCGGGCACCACACCGACACCGACGTCATGCCCGCCTCACGGCACACGTCCGCCGCGGCCGCGATGAGACGCGACCCGTGGCCGGACCGCTGATGCTCGGGGGCGACCTCCAGGGCGACCAGTTCAGCGGTCTGGTCGTCGGCATCGGGATCGGCGCTCGGGCCGAGGGCGGCGTAGCCGAGGACGTCGTCCCCCTCCACGGCCACCAGAACCAGGTGCTGGGGTGTCGGCGGGTTCAGGATTCCGCTCGCCCAGACCATCCCGAGGTCATCGCCCGAGAGACTCTCGAGGATCTCCGCCGGGAGGATCCCGGCGAGGCGGTCTCGCCATGCGGCGGCGTTGATCATCCCGATCTGGCCGGCATCGGCCATGGCGGCTGGGCGGACTCCGGAGGTGGGCATGCCTGAGCCTCTCACCCGCCGAACCGCCGGTAGGCTCGCGGGGTGACCTCACAGGACCAGATCACCTTCCGCAGCGATGTGACCGTCGAGCTCGTCCGAGGCAGTGCCACCGACGCGGATGTCATCTTCGCGGCACGGGTGTCCACGGCCGGGGAGCAGTCGCTGGAGGATGTCGACGGCGACGCGGAGCGTTCCCGTGGGCTCATCAACTACCTGATGCGCGAGCGCCATGGAAGTCCGTTCGAGCACAACTCGATGACCTTCTTCGTCCAGGCCCCCATCTTCGTGTGGCGCGAGCACATGCGGCACCGCATCGCCAGCTATAACGAGGAGTCCGGCCGCTACCGGGAGCTGCAGCCGGTCTTCTATGTCCCGAATCGTGAGCGGGCGGTGGTGCAGGTCGGCAAGACCGGTGCCTATGAGTTCCTCCCCGGTGACGATGCCCAGTACGCGCTCATCGACTCCGCCATGCGTGCGTCCTGCGCCACCTCCTATGCGGCCTATCAGGAGATGCTGGAGGCGGGCATCGCGCGCGAGGTCGCGCGCATGGTCCTTCCCGTCTCGATCTACTCCAGCGCCTATGTGACCCTGAACGCCCGATCCCTCATGAACTTCCTGTCGCTGCGACGCAAGGCGGACGACTCGCACTTCCCGTCCTACCCGCAGCGGGAGATCGAGATGGTCGCCGAGCGCTACGAGGAGGAGTGGGCGCGACTCATGCCGCTCACCCATGCCGCGTTCGTGGCGAACGGCCGGGTCGCGCCGTAGCGGCAGGCGCTAGCCTTGGGCTCATGCCCGGCCCCATGACGCAGACCCATCCCTTCGGGGTGATGCTGACCGCGATGGTCACCCCCTTCCACTCCGACGGTTCACTGGATCTCGACGGCGCCCAGCGTCTGGCGGTCCACCTGGTGGATGAGCTCCGCCATGACGGCCTGGTCGTGAACGGCACGACGGGCGAGTCGGCGACCAAGTCCGACGCCGAGGACCTCGCCGTTCTCCATGCGGTGCTGGAGGCCGTCGGCGATCGCGCCACCATCGTCGCGGGGGTCGGCACGAACGACACCCGCCACTCGATCGAGGCCGCGCAGGCGGCGGCCAAGACCGGCGCCCACGGTGTCATGGCCGTGACCCCGTACTACAACCGTCCCCCGCAGGAGGGGCTCTTCCGGCACTTCACGGCCATCGCGGACGCCACCGACCTGCCGATGATCACCTACGACATCCCCAAGCGCACCGGCACGGCCATCGAGCTCGACACCCTCCAGCGGCTGGCCGAGCACCCGCGCATCGTGGCCAACAAGGACGCCAAGGGCGACCTCGACTTCGCTCAGTGGGGCATGCGGACGACCGGGCTCGCCTGGTACTCCGGCGATGACATCCTCAACCTGCCCCTGCTGTCGGTGGGGGCAGCCGGGATGATCTCGGTCGTCGGCCACCTCGTCGGGGATCGGCTCAAGGACATGGCCGAGGCCCTCGCCGCGGGCGATCCGGGCCGTGCCGCCGAGATCAACGCCGCCCTGCTCCCCGTCTACACCGGGTGCTTCCGCACGCAGGGCGTCATCCTCACCAAGGCCGCGCTGGAGATGCAGGATCTTCCCGGCGGCCCCGTCCGCCTGCCGCTCATCGATGCCACGGACGCGCAGCGCGACGTCCTGCGCCGCGACCTCGCCGAGGGCGGCGTCACCGGCTTCACCGCCTGACCGACAGGAACGACTGATGAGCCATGTGAAACTCCCGCCGCCGCCTGCCCTCGCCGAGGGTGCACTCAGGATCGTCGCTCTGGGCGGTCTCGGCGAGATCGGCCGCAATATGACGGTCTTCGAGTTCGACGGGCGACTGCTCATCGTCGACTGCGGGGTGCTGTTCCCCGAGGAGGACCAGCCGGGGGTCGATCTGATCCTCCCCGACTTCGGTCCGATCGAGGATCGTCTCGACGACATCGAGGCTGTCGTGCTCACCCACGGCCACGAGGACCACATCGGGGCGCTGCCGTACCTGCTGCGCCTGCGCGGTGACATCCCGATCCACGGGTCGCAGCTGACGGTCGCCTTCGTGGAGTCGAAGATGCGCGAGCATCGACTGACGCCGGTGATCGAGGTCGTCCCCGACGGTGCCCAGCTGGAACTGGGACCGTTCACGGTGGAGTTCATGGCGGTCAACCACTCCATCCCCGACGCCATGGCGCTGGCGATCCGCACCCCGGCCGGAACGGTGCTCCACACCGGAGACTTCAAGATGGACCAGGTGCCGCTCGACGGCCGCATCACCGACCTCAACGGCTTCGCCCGTCTCGGCGATGAGGGCGTCGACCTCCTGATGGTCGACAGCACGAACGCCGAGGTGCCGGGGTTCGTCAGCAGCGAGAAGGACATCGTTCCGGTGCTCGATGCGGTCTTCCTGCGCGCCGAGGGTCGGATCATCGTGGCGTCCTTCGCCTCGCACGTGCACCGCATCCAGCAGATCATCGACATGGCTGCGCTGCATGACCGCAAGATCGCGTTCGTCGGACGCTCGATGGTCCGCAACATGGGGATCGCGCGGGATCTGGGGTATCTGACCATCCCGGGCGGCATGCTGGTGTCGTCGGATGACCTTCCCGATCTGCCCGATGACGAGGCCGTGCTGATCTGCACCGGTTCACAGGGTGAGCCGATGGCGGTCCTCTCGCGGATCGCGAACCGCGATCACCCCATCAGCGTCGGTCCCAGCGACACGGTCGTGCTCGCCTCGTCGCTCATCCCGGGCAATGAGAACGCGGTCTTCCGTGTCATCAACGGGCTGGCCAAGCTCGGCGCCCACGTCGTCCACAAGGGCAATGCGCTCGTGCATGTGTCAGGCCATGCGGCGGCGGGTGAGCTCCGCTACGTCTACAACATCGTCAAGCCGCGCAACGTCCTGCCCATCCATGGAGAGTGGCGCCACATGCGCGCGAACGCCGAGGTGGCGCAGAGCGTCGGCGTGCCGGAGGAGCGGGTCACGATCGCCGAGGACGGCGTCGTCATGGACCTCAGAGACGGGGTTCTGTCCGTGGTCGGGTACGTGCCGGTGGGCTTCGTCTACGTGGACGGCTCCGGTGTGGGTGACGTCACGGAGACGTCGCTCAAGGATCGGCGGGTGCTCGGCGAAGAGGGATTCATCTCGATCTTTGTGGCGGTCGACATCGTCGACGGGAAGATCGTGGTCGGCCCGGAGATCCACGCCCGGGGCTTCGGCGGCGACAGCGATCTGGAGAAGGCCCTGACCGATCAGGTCACCGACGCAGTGCAGAAGGCGCTGGACGACGGGGCCGACGAGACCCACGAACTGCAGCAGCGGATCCGCCGGGTGGTCGGCAAGTGGGTCAACTCCCGGCACAAGCGGCGGCCGATGATCATCCCCGTGGTGGTCGAGGCCTGACGAGGAATGAGCGGAGCGAGTCCCGCAGGACAGGACTCCGTGGGTATCGAGGCCTGAGTGCAGATTTGCACCGGTTCCCGGTTCAATTCTGCGACTAATCGGACATTCCGCACTGAGAAGTCAGATATGGGCCGGGAGGCGGTCCAAGTCTGCAGTCATCCCAGGGCGGAGGCGACGACGCCGCGGGCATCCTCCTGGATCCGGGCCAGATGCTCGGGCCCGAGGAAGGACTCCGCGTAGATCTTGTAGACGTCCTCGGTGCCCGATGGGCGGGCGGCGAACCACCCGTTCTCGGTCGTGACCTTCAGCCCGCCGATGGGGGCGTCGTTGCCCGGAGCCCGGGTGAGTCGCTCGAGGATCGGCTCGCCGGCCAGTTCGGTCGCGGAGACCTGGTCAGGGGAGAGTCGGGCCAAGGCGGCCTTCTGTTCGCGCGTCGCGGGAGCATCGACCCGCGCGTAGGCAGGGCTGCCGAAGCGTTCCGTGAGCCCGGCGTAGTGCTGGGAGGGCGTCTGCCCCGTGGTCGCCACGATCTCCGAGGCGAGAAGTGCCGCGATGATGCCGTCCTTGTCCGTGGTCCACACCGTGCCGTCCATCCGCAGGAACGACGCACCGGCGCTCTCCTCGCCGCCGAACGCGACCGACCCGTCGACCAGGCCGGGCACGAACCACTTGAACCCGACCGGCACCTCCCAGAGTCGTCGGCCGAGCGACCCCACGACGCGGTCGATCATCGAGGAGCTGACGACGGTCTTGCCGATCGCGGCCGATGCGGGCCACTCCGGTCGATGACCGATCAGGTAGTCGATGGCGACGGCGAGGAAATGGTTCGGGTTCATCAGACCGGCATCCGGAGTGACGATGCCGTGCCGGTCGGAGTCCGCATCGTTGCCGGTGGCGATGTCGTAGCCCTCCCGCTGAGCGATCAGGGAGGCCATGGCATGGGGTGAAGAGCAGTCCATCCGGATCCTGCCGTCCCAGTCCAGGGTCATGAAGCGCCACGTCGGGTCGACGACCGGGTTGACGACGCGCAGGTCGAGACCGTGGCGCTCGGCGATGGCATCCCAGTAGGCGACGCTGGCGCCGCCCAGCGGATCAGCACCGATCCGGACGCCCGCGGTTCGGATGGCTTCGAGGTCGACGACAGACGGGAGGTCGTCGACGTAGGCGCTCAGGAAGTCGTAGGTCGCGATGTTTCCGGTGGCATGGGCCTGCGCCATGGTGAGTCGCCGCACACCGGCGAGGCGCTGGGCAAGGTACTCGTTCGCACGGTCCTGGACCGGGCCGGTGATGTCCGATCCCGCCGGCCCGCCGTCCGGCGGGTTGTACTTGAAACCACCGTCCCGTGGGGGATTGTGGGAGGGCGTCACGACGATGCCGTCAGCCCGGCGCGAGTCGCCCTCGGGGAGGTCCCGGTTGTGAACGAGGATCGCGTGGGACAGGGCCGGGGTCGGCGTGAATCCGCCGTTGAGGTCGATGAGGACGCGCACATCGTTCGCGGCCAGGACCTCCAGCGCTGTGGTCCAGGCCGGCTCGCTGAGGGCGTGGGTGTCCCGGGCGAGGAACAGCGGGCCGGAGATCCCCGCACGCTTGCGGTGGTCGCAGATGGCCTGCGTGGTTGCGGCGATGTGGTCCTCGTTGAAGGCTGCGTCGAAGGCCGAGCCACGGTGGCCAGAGGTGCCGAAGGTCACCTGCTGACCGGCATCCGTCGGGTCCGGGTGAACGGTGTAGTACGCCG